>CAVKLF010000012.1:0-29991 GCA_963657075.1 bacterium
AACCAAGCAGCAGCTCATCGATGCCATCATCGAGCGTTTCGGCGCAGAAGAGCAGCGCGTAGGGGGGGGGTATGAAAAGGGTTGCCAGGTTGCCAGGTTGCCACCTCAGAAGGGAAGGTCACGGTGAAGATGGGGACCGCCGTCTTGAAACTCTTGCTGCCATGAGATGCGTTGCAAGGGCGTAAGACATCCGTGGGATTAGTGGAAACCTTATTCGCCGGCAAAGATACAAAAACCTCAGAAACGGCGGTCTTAACTGTTAAGACCATTTTTACAATTATATAATATTTTTCTAGTTTATTAGCATTAAAACAATTCATATAAAAAATACGAATATGACACTTGGACATGAAGTACTCCACATGATGGAGGGTAACAGTTATGCAACCAAGCAGCAGCTCATCGATGCCATCATCGAGCGTTTCGGCGCAGAAGAGCAGTTGTGGGGAAAACACCTCACACCTCACTAAAATGATATAAACAACTGATTACGTGCATGTTATAGCAGTGAAGTGTGGGTCCTAAGACCTCACTCAGACCTCACTCAGACCTCACACATCATTTCCTCGATTTCGAGAATAAGGGGAAATGTGCGGTGTATTGTGGTCTTAGTGAAGTCTGAGTGAGGTCTGAGTGAGGTCTGAGAGTAGCACTTCACAAGACAAAACCATCTATAATACAGCAAGTTACAGTATGCCCAGTGAGGTGTGTGGTCAAAAACGCAAAAAGCCATCGGCTTACAGTATGAGCCGATAGATGATAGAGAAGAGTGAATCCTAAGCACCCAGGAATATATGTCCCGACACTTCAGATGCAACGTCCCGACGTTGTATTTGTTGCCTCGCCACGGCAATATTTTGCCCCTGCTAGAGCAAAAAATTGTCCTAGAAAGAGCAATGTTGTGCCAATACTAGGCACAAATCGTAACTCCCCAAAAAGAAAGTAGTCGCCTTGTGGCTTAAACTTACAAGTATCTAGGATTAGTCCACACTGTCTTGCAAATGCCCCGTATTTAAAATTCCAGCCTCATATTAATATGTAGCAGTCCCTCCATCATAAATGAGTCAGAGGTAGCCACGAAGCCCAGACGCTCATAAAACTTCAGCTTGGTAAGCTGTGCCTCTATATCTATATGGCGAGCTGAGGGAATGCGGTCTTTTACGGTAAGGATAGCTATCTTCATCACCAGCATACCATAGCCCTTGCCGCGCTCAGTAGTTACCACACGCCCTATGCTGGTATGAGCCATCTTGGTACCCTCAGGGCAAATGCGGCACATCGCCACTACCTTATCGCCCCTGGTAAGCCAAATGTGGATGGCAGTCTGGTCGTTGTTGTCTACGTCCTGGTACACGCAGTCTTGCTCCACGACAAACACCTCCGACCGCACACGCAGAAGGGCATAAAGTTCGGAGGTAGTAAGCTGGTCGAATGTCTTGATATGCAATTGGCAATCGGCAGGCATCTCATATCGCCATCTCTCAACGTCTATTTCTCTCATTTCTTCATGATTGTTTATGGGTTACACATTTTAATTAATATGCAAATTTACAGATTAATACTGAAAGATGTATCGCATTATCAATATTTAACTTAGTTAGGATATAGGGATTTTCCCCCACACGATTAGGGGAAAACCTTTCCGGCATAACGAAAAACGCACTATCTTTGCACCAGAATTCAACGAGATGCCTCTCCATCAACCAGAGAGAACACTCCGAGAAGTAACAGGAACAATAACTATTTAAAAAAGATAGGATTATGAAAAAGATGATTATAACCCTGATAGCGATGATGGTATTGTCATTCACTTCAGCCCGTGCCATGAGCTACGAGCAAGCACGCCAGCAGGCACTCTTCCTCACCGATAAGATGGCTTACGAGCTCAACCTTACCGACGATCAGTATGAGGCCGCATACGAGGTAAACCTCGACTACCTGATGGGGGTAAACGGATACGACGACCTCTACGGCGTATACTGGCGCCAGCGCAACATGGACCTGAGCTACATCCTGCTAGACTGGCAGTACAATGCCTACCTCAACGCCTCCTATTTCTACCGCCCTCTATACTGGGACGCAGGCTGCTGGCACTTCGGCATCTATGCCCGATACCCTAGAAGAGATTACTTCTTCTTTGGCAGACCCAACTTCTACGTATCTTACAGAGGTGGACATAGCTGGAGGGTGAACGGTGGCAGAAGTTGGTATCACGGACGCCAATTTGGTGCGCCAGGCCCCGATGGAGAGCGCAGAATGGGCATGAGAGACGGATTCAACCGTGGCGATTTCGGACGCGGACAGGCCTTCGGAAAGGCACCTCGACAGAGCAGCACGCGTACCACCGTAACGCGCGACCACAACTTTGGCAATAACACTCGCCCATCTGCTCCCAATAACGGAGCCATAGGCAATAACAACCGCAATAATAACTTCAATAACAATAACCGCAACAACTCCAGCATCTTTGGTGGAAACAGAGGTGCCATGGGCAATAGCGGCAACAACAATAATAACCGATCTGGCGTAAGAGATTTCTCTCCACGCCAGAGCAGTCCCAGCACCAACGGCTCGTTCGGCAACCGTGGCTCATTCGGAGGCAATCGCAGCACAGGTCCTTCGTTCGGTGGCAGCAAGGGCAACACAGGCTCGTCACGCTCCTTCGGCGGTGGAAACTCTGGCGGCAGCCACTTCGGAGGGCGTAGATAAAAATACAAAAAATAAGTAAAAGATAAGATGAATCAAAATTTAGTTGTTATCAAACAAGGAAAGAAACTAAAATGGACCATGAACGAGTAATCTAATATTATTACCACACAGCAAATTAGAGAGTTACAAAAGTGAGGGGAGCTAACCGATGGACGTTTCACCCAAAAGGTTAGCTCCCCTTCCGTACTCTCTGCTTTTAAGAAGTACTGAAAAGCAGGTGCCATCTACACAATCTCCAGGAACAATAGCGAAGATACCAGCTGCACCAATAATATATATATCAAGACAATGGGCGCCCCATACCCTATGCCCCGGGTCATCGCCCCAAATACATCGTCGAGGCACTTCATATGGTCGCTCGCCAAACCATAGCTCACACTCATCACCACGATGCAGAGAGAGAGGTAAGGCACGATGCCCCGGCTAAAACTACTGTTGCTCCATCCAGCCATCACATTGAGCAAGATGGCATCTGGCAGCAATGTAAGCGCCAGCATGATGACCACGCAGACTGCCAACTCTGCCCATACCAGCCTCTGCGCTACGCGATGGCGATACTCAGACTTATCGTACTGCAAGATGCCCGACTTCCTGAACGTGCCATAAGCCATCGAGAGAAACAGGAGCCACACCAGGTAAGGCGAAGATATACTCTCGCAGAGATAGCCGAAGTAAAAGCGGATGCCCTCGGCGCTGAGCAGCGACCGGGCGAAGGTTTCGGGCATGGCCGCCGTACATATCCACGAAAGCAGGCACAGCACCAGTTGCGCCACGATGAGGAAGAATGCCGAATAGGAAAAGAGAGAGTTATTCCGCATCTGCGTGCAAATTATCGATGTCAAGTATACGAAGCTCGCAAGCCCTTACCACCAGTCTGGTGGCATTGATGCCCACGCCATTATTGCCTTCGGGCAACAGCTTCTGAATCAATTCGTTCTGTCGCTTCTCCAGGCTCTTCACGCCAAAGGGCATACCTCGCAGATTGGTAATCTGCTCCTTGGTGTAGCCCAGGGCCAAATGGCGCAGAAACCGCTCGTCGTACTCATCTATCTCGTAATTTACCATGGCTTCCTGGCGCATCAGCTGGCTGGAGACGCTCTGCTTGAAGCGGTCTACTATCTTCTGCAGGATAGGCTGGTTGAACACCAGCTTCTTCCCATCCATGCAGCTCTGCACATCGCCACGGGTAAGCAATTCGCCGCTCTTCAGGATAATGCCGTCGCACCCCGCATCGAGCACATCCACCCACAATTTCTCATTCAGTATCTCGCCCGTAAAGATGAGCACCTTTAGTTGAGGAAACTTCTCCTTCGTCTGTCGGCATATTTCCACGCCTATGGTGGTAGACCCGCCCAGTCCTAAGTCGAGCAGCACGAGGTCGGGCAGTTGCTGCTTCATCAGTTTCCAGTATGCTATCTCGTTTTCGGCTGTGCCGATAATCTTCGCCTCGGGGATGTCGTTCTTGAAGATTCCCTCGGTACCCTTGAGTTCGAGAGGAACATCTTCTACGATGATTACTTTGAAATTTTCCATAAGTCTCATATTTTGTTTCTATTTTTCTTCCATTTTCCTTTCGGCCAGCATCTTGTATGGCAGGGTGGCTTCTATCCGCAGACATCCGTCCTTGCCCTCGGTGGCACGGATGCCGCAACCTCTCAGATGGGTTACCTCCCCTATCTCGCGCACGATTTGCCTGCATAGCAGGTAGTGCAGGTCGCTGGTAAGGGGTGTGAAGAGCTGTTCGTGCAGAGGGGCTTGGTACTTCACGTCTCTCTGCTCGGCGTACAGCAGGGCATAGGGTGACTCATCGGCTGGCAGGAGGATGCCTTGCTCGCAGTGGGCAGATTTGCCCTGGAGCAGAGTCTTCAGATATTCCAGGTAAAACTTGTCGTACCTTACCATCGGCGCTACCTGCTCCATGGCTTGCGCACTCAGCAGGTCGTAAAGGGTTTTGTAGTACTCTACCAGCTCGCTCAAGGCATGTACGCCCTCCTCCATCTTAGCAGAAGCCACCACCTGCTCTATACGGGAGGGATAATACATCGTCTCATGCTTCAGCGTAGAGAGGCAGTTGTCGAGTACCGAGTTGGAGATGTGCAGCTTGGCATTCTCTAGCTCTGCCCTGCGCACTTCATCTTCACTCATTTCTATATGGCTTGCCTCGTCTTGCTCCTGGACGATGCTGGCCTGCAGCGACTGCAGTATCTGCTGCACCACCTCGTAGAGCGAATGGCTCACGGTAGAAAGCATGGGGTGGGTATCGCAAAGGTGCTGGATGCGTACCAGCTTGTCTTCATTGGACAGGTCGCTGAGCAGCACCTTATTGATGGCGTTCACTTGTTCTACGGCATAGCGATAGCGCAATACGTGGCGATAATACAAGAAGTAGTAGGCCAGGGGCAACTGCAAGAGCAGGAGTACCAGCAGGATAACGGCCACTGTCTTGGAGTTGCGCGAGAGCTGCATGGTGCGTACATAGTCGGGCAGACTTTCATCGGCACTCATCTCCCTGAACAGTTGGGTATATACCTTATTATTAGACGCATAGAGATTCCAGCGATGCAGTGCCAGCGCAGCTACAGCCATCTCGTTTCTCAGGTCGAGTATCACCTGATAGTGGGTAGGCACGCTATCCCTAAACCATTTCAGTTCTGCTGCCATGCCCACCTTGGGATGGGCGTCCATCAGGTACTTGCCATCGGGATGCAGAGAGAGATAATGCGCATTGAGGTACTTCCTGGCCGAGTCTGCCATCTCTAGCGTATGCTCGTACCTACCATTGATATTGCTGAAATAAGCGCTATCGGCAAAATCGTCTGCGCGCTGCAGCAATCGGCTGGCTGCCTCACTGGGCATCAGCCCTCCTATCAGCATCAGCCCTGCCACGACAAGTCTCATCATGCCGCGAGGCAAGCGGAATGTAAAGGTACTGCCCCTACCCTGCTGGCTCTCGGCATGAATGTCGCAGACGGAGAAAATACTGCTCAACTTCTTGTATTTCTCTATGATGCCCTTGCAATTGAGAAGTCCGAAGCCATGTCCTCCCGTATAGGTGCGGTCGAAGAGATGGCCCAGCATCTCCTGGCTCATGCCTCCACCTGTATCCGATACTGAAATCTCCACGCCCTGGGGCACACTGTGGGCTGATACCGTCACACTTCCACCCGCAGGCGTAAACTTGCGGGCATTGTCGGCGATGGTATTGATCATGAAGAGCGTCAGCGTGCGATCGGCCTTCACTACGAGGTCGGTATCCTCTACCTGCAGATTGATTCCTTTCATCTGAAAGCTCATCTTTCCCTTGGCCACGATGTCAAAGAGGGGTTGCAGGGCAAAACTCCCGATACGTAGGTTCACATCGCCTTGGCGCATTTGTATCCATTGGGTAAGTACTTCGTTGTACTGATTGATTTTGGCCGTCAATTCGGCGATGTACTCATATCGCTCTTGTCTCACCGTAGAGGGTTCATGGTCTGCACAGAGTCGGTTTACCTCGTTTACCATGCGGTCGATAAAGGGCGTAATGCTGTTGACGAGCGATACCTTGGCGCGCTGCTCCAGATTTCGTTTCTTATTATCCTCTACATGCAGCAGGGTAATGGCCAGTTGCTCGTCAAGCTCTTCTTTCTTATCCGCCAAGTCACTGAGGTGCTGCACGTTATTATCCTTCCATTGATGTAAAGGTTCTAGCAGTTTGTCCTCCGAATAAGCCTGGTCTTTACGTCGGCGCATCCTGTCGAACACATAGAGCAGGATGCAGGCCAGCACGATGAGCACCACTACTGCAGCTATCATGGCATTGAGCTGGGTGGCGTTATCGTCTAGCTGGGTGGCACGGGCTTCCAGTAGCCGGTCTTGTCGCGACAGCTCCTGCAAGTCTAGATAGATATTTCGGTTGTAGTCGCTCTTCGGCTTATTGTCCAGCGCCGAATATACGAGGCTCAACTGCTCACGTATCGAAGCCACCAGGTCGGGTGCCTGGAGTATGTTCTGATGGGCGGAAAGGGCACGTTGCAGACAAATCTCTGCATTGGGGTAATCGCCGATGGCAAAATAGCATTCGGCTAGCGTGCGATTGGCTCCGGCTATCTGGTACACGTCGCCGTACTGCTGGAAGAGATTGAGCGCACGCTGGGCAAAATTGCCGGCCAAGAGATGGTTAGGCATCTTTTCTACATTGAGGTACTGGAAGGCTGGCAGGTTGTTGGCTATCAGAAAATCTCTCACCGAGGTGTTCTGCAGGTGCTCGCTGATGGCCTGCAAGATGTTGGCCATCCAATAGGGGTATGGATGAGGACCGCTCGACAGCATATAGGCCTGCATCAAGAAGTCGAACTCATCTTGGTTTATCTCGTTAGTGGTTCCTTTAGTCAGGGCGCCGCCTGCTCCAAAGTTATACAGGCAGTTCAGGTACTGGGCAGTATCTTGCTCCACTTCTTCGGGCACGATGCTGTTCAGCGACTGGCGCATCTGGTCTTCCAATCCTACATAATAAAAATAGGTGGCAGATACGATATGAAATTCAGATTTGGCATAGATGGCGCGTTGGCGTTCATGGTAGGGCAATGTACTGGCCTCCTCACCCACCCTGCGAAGTAGGCGCATCGACTTCTCGCGATACATGTAGAAGTCTTTGTTGCGTGCCTCTCGCTGGCAAAGCCGCATATTCTGTATGTCGGCTATCAGGAGTTCTATCTGGTTATCGGAAGCACTCTCTACTTGCGCCAGCCACTTCTTGGCACGCTTATAGTCCATCTTGGCTATCGCCACAAAGGCCAAGTTGTTGCATGCCTCGGCATATCCCGCCTGATAATCCTGAGAGAGGCGCAAAGCCCGCTCGGCGAACACCCGGGTAGAGTCGAGACTGCGATAATGATAAGAGTAAGAGAGAGCGTTCAGCTTATCCACCTCTTGCTTATGCGCTGGCGTGCAAGCCGAAAAAAGAAACATCGCCACCATCATTACGACGATGGCGATGCCATATTGATGAATATTTACAGAATGCCTAAGCATGTATGATATTCGGGGATGAAGCAATTAGCCACGAGCCTTGGCAATGTAGCCGAGAGCCTCCTGGCACTTGGCTGTGATAGCGTCCCACTCGCCTGCTGCGATAGTCTCCTTAGGGAAGAGCTTAGAGCCCATACCT
The DNA here is from genome assembly GCA_963657075.1 of bacterium. GTDB lineage: Bacteria > Bacteroidota > Bacteroidia > Bacteroidales > Bacteroidaceae > Prevotella. Next base: position 7,859 of record CAVKLF010000012.1, read on the forward strand.
ACGCAGAGTACGCCAGCCTTGATCCATGGAGTGAGATTCTCCTCTGTAGGCTCTACTGCACCTGTTACCATGATGTTGCTCCAACGCAGAGGTGCCATCACATTCTTGACGAACGAAGGACCACCTACATTGCCTGCAGGGAATACCTTGGTTACATCGCAACCTGCTGCCTGGGCATTGTTGATCTCTGTTACTGAACCACAACCTGGTGAATAAGGTACCAAGCGACGGTTGCAGACGGGTGCAATCTCTGGGTTGAAGTTAGGACCTACGATGAAGTTGGCACCAAGCTGGAGATAAAGAGCTGCTGTACCTGCATCTACCACTGTACCAGCACCGAGAATCATCTCAGGGCACTCCTTGTCGGCCCACTTTACCAACTCACCGAAAATCTCGTGAGCGAAGTCGCCACGGTTAGTAAACTCAAATACACGAACACCACCCTCGTAGCAAGCCTTGATTACGTTCTTGCAAATCTCGATGTCCTTATTGAAGAATACAGGTACCATACCGGTTGCCTTCATGGCACCCATCACCTGCATTTTGCTAAACTTTGCCATAATATTATATTTCGAATTAGTATTAATTTCAGTAAACAACAAATGAAGAACGAACAGTAAATGCATTCTGCATTCTTCACTCTTCGTTCTTCACTATTCACTTTTGATTATCGTTGTACGCGACCATTGGCGTTACCACCGGCAAGGCTCTCCACCTCGTCTACAGATACCAAGTTGAAGTCACCAGGAATAGTGTGCTTCAATGCAGAAGCAGCTACAGCAAACTCAAGAGCCTCAGCCTGGGTAGACTTGGTCAAAAGACCATGGATCAAACCACCTGAGAATGAGTCACCACCACCTACGCGGTCGATGATAGGATTGATATCATAGTGCTTGCTCTGATAGAACTCCTCACCATTGTAGATAAGAGCCTTCCAGCCATTGCGTGTAGCAGAGAGAGACTCGCGGAGTGTAGAAACTACATACTTGAAGCCAAACTCCTTCATCATGCCCTGGAAGATACCATAGTATCCCTCAGCGTCGGTCTTGCCACCCTCTACGTCTGCATCTGGCTTAAAGCCGAGACAGAGCTGTGCATCCTCCTCATTACCAATGCATACATCCACATACTGCATCAATGGACGCATCACAGAAATAGCCTTCTCTGATGTCCAGAGCTTCTTGCGGAAGTTGAGGTCTACAGATACAGTTACGCCATGACGCTTAGCTGCCTCGCAAGCCAACTTGGTCAACTCTGCAGCCTTGTCGCTGATGGCAGGAGTAATACCACTCCAGTGGAACCACTGGGCACCCTCCATGATCTTATCGAAATCGAAATCAGATGGATCAGCCTCTGCGATAGAGCTATGAGCACGGTCGTAGATTACCTTGGAAGGACGCATAGAAGCACCTGTCTCTGCATAGTAGAGACCTACACGGTCGCCACCACGAGCGATAAAATCAGTGTTTACACCATAGCGGCGAAGAGCGTTCAGAGCAATCTGACCAATCTCGTGCTTAGGCAACTTAGATACGAAGTAAGCCTCATGACCATAGTTAGCCACGCTAACTGCTACGTTAGCCTCGCCACCACCAGGGATAATGCGGAAAGACTCACTCTGAATGAAACGGTCGTTGCCTTCTGGAGACAAACGAAGCATAATCTCACCTAATGTTACAATTTTTGCCATTGTTCGATAGTTTAATTTTTTATTGTTTGTTTGTTCTGTTAGTTTATATCTCTATTAAGAGTTTGTTTTACGATGGCAAAAATAACTATAATTTCCCGAATAACGAAATAAAATCGAGTTTTTTTTTGTTTTTTGTGCAAAAAAGCCGTTGTGCATTCGCACAATTAAAAAAAATGTTGTAAATTTGTGCCGAAATGTAGGATTGTGACCGAACACATCCGAGCAGACTAACAAAACATCATGGTCTTAGCTCTAACATCCATATAATATATAATGTTCGCGCGAGACAGACCATACTTGCAAACTCTTAAAACAATGGCCGAAAAAATCAGAATCAAGGATATTGCCGAAAGAGCTGGCGTATCCGTAGGTACCGTAGACCGCGTGCTGCACGACCGCCCCAACGTGTCGAAGCCAGCGCGCGAAAAGGTAGAGAAAGCTCTCAAGGAGATGAACTATCAGCCCAATATGTATGCCAGCGCACTGGCATACAACAAGTCGTACACCTTCTATCTGCTCATACCCAAGCATGAGTCGGAAGCCTACTGGGAAGAGATAGAGGAAGGCGCACGCAAATGCGAAGACATGCGCCGCGACTTCCATATCGATGTAGAGATACGCTTCTACGAGCGTTCCAACGAGGAATCCTTCCGCGAGCAAAGCAATGAGATACTACAGGCTGAGCCAGAAGGTGTGGTAGTAGTGCCTTCATCACTGGCTGTAACCCGAGATTTCACTGAGAGCCTGCATGCCAAGAACATCCCCTTCATCTTGCTCGACTCATACATGCCCGACCTTCGACCCCTCTCCTTCTTCGGCCAAGACTCGTTTTGCTCGGGCTTTTTTGCCGCCAAGATGCTCATGATGGTGGCTAGCAAGGAGACCGAAATCATGCTGATGCGACAAACTAAAGATGGCAGAGTAGTGAGCAAGCAGCAAGACAATCGAGAAGTGGGATTCAGGCACTACATGCACGACCATTTCCCCCACGTAGAGATCATCAACCTGGACTTACCCCTCAGCGGCACTCGTGCAGAATACAACAAGATACTGGAGAAATACTTCTCTGCCCACCCCAATACGCACCACTGCATCACCATGACATCCAAGGCTCACATTGTGGGCGATTTTCTGCTGAAGTCAAACCGCAGAGACGTGCAGATTATGGGGTACGACATGGTAGAAAAGAATGCCCGATGCCTGCGCGAGGGAAGCATCTCCTTCCTTATAGCCCAGCACGCATACCTGCAAGGCTACTCCTGCATCGATTCGCTCTTCCGCGCTATCGTGCTCAAGAAGAAGGTAACCCCCGTAAACTATATGCCTATCGAGCTACTCATGAAGGAGAACGTAGACTTCTATCGAAGAACGCAACTATAAAAAGGGAAGAGTCATCCTTTAGCTCCTTCACGCTCTACAAAAATATACAAAAGCATTAACATAACAAATAAAAAAAAAACACTCTACAGATGAAACAATCAAGCTTTATCAAGATTAACCCTGCCGACTCGGTAGTGGTTTGCTTGCGCCCCATGAAGCAGGGCGAAACGATCGAGGTGGATGGCAAGTCCATCACCCTCCTGCAAGATACACCAGCAGGACACAAGGTGCTCATCGATGACGCACCAGAAGGTAAAGATATCATCAAGTACGGATACCCTATCGGTCATGCCAAGAAAGACCTCAAGCAGGGCGAATGGGTGAATGAGAACAATCTCAAGACCAACCTGGCTGGTACATTAGAGTACACCTACAATCCTGTAAGCGAGCAACTCAGCATCGCCCAGGAAGACAAAACCTTCAAGGGATATGTTCGCAAGAATGGCGAAGTAGGCGTAAGAAACGAAATCTGGGTAGTGCCTACCGTAGGATGCGTTAACGGCATCGCCGAAAAACTCGTAGAACTCCTCAAGAACGAGACTCATTGCGAGGGCATCGATGCCATACACGCATGGCACCATAATTTCGGTTGCTCTCAGCTCTCAGGCGACCACGAGAATACTCGCAAGGTGCTCCGCGACATCTGCCTCCACCCTAATGCTGGCGCAGTGCTTGTGCTCTCTCTGGGCTGCGAGAACAACCAACCCGATACCTTCATGGAGATGCTCGGCGATTACGACAAGAGCCGTATCAAGCTACTCGTTACACAAAAGGTAGAGGGCGACGAGCTGGAGGAAGGCATGAAGCTGCTCCGCGAACTCTATGCTGAGGCCAAGGAAGACAAGCGCGAAGATGTACCTGTAAGCAAACTACGCGTAGGTTTGAAGTGCGGTGGATCAGACGGATTCAGCGGTATTACAGCCAATCCTCTGGTAGGAGAGTTCAGCGACTGGTTGGTTGCCCAGGGCGGTACATCCATCCTCACAGAGGTGCCCGAGATGTTTGGTGCAGAGACGATTCTCATGAACCGTTGCGAGAACAAGGAACTCTTCGACAAGACCGTACACCTTATCAACGACTTCAAGGAGTACTTCTTGAGCCATGGCGAGCCTGTAGGCGAGAACCCATCTCCAGGCAACAAGGCTGGTGGTATCTCTACCCTCGAAGACAAGGCTCTGGGATGTACCCAGAAGTGTGGTCGCGCGCCAGTGAGTGGCGTACTCCAATACGGTGACCGCCTGGAGACTACAGGCCTCAATCTGCTCTCAGCTCCAGGCAACGACCTCGTAGCAGCTACGGCTCTCGCATCGGCAGGATGCCAGCTCGTGCTCTTTACCACAGGTCGCGGTACCCCATTCGGCACTTTCGTGCCTACCATGAAGATTTCTACCAATAGCACCTTGGCCAAGAACAAGCCTAACTGGATAGACTTCAATGCCGGCGAACTCGTAGAGGGCACAGAGATGAAAGACCTCGTACGCAAGTTTATCGACAAGATCATCGCCGTAGCAAGTGGCGAGGAGGCTCGCAATGAGTACAACGGCTATCGTGAGATTTCCATCTTCAAGAACGGAGTAACACTTTAAGAGTAAAGTATCTCTAGAAATGAAGAATAAAGAATGAAGAGTGAAGAATCTCTAAGAAACGAAGAATTTCCAAGAGAGAGAGCCTTCACTCTTCACTTCCATCAAAAAAATATTGCATCAGATTATGAGCAACAAGAAAGGAATATTGGCACTATCGCCACTGATGATACTCATCGCCCTCATAGCCGTGTTTACCTTCCATTCTGTGGAGGGAAGCCAAGAGGGAGAAAATCTCTCCCTAACCGTGGCATTCATGATTTCGAGCATATATGCCGTGGCTATTTCGGGAGGCATGCCCATCAAGAAGCGCATAGACACCTATAGCCGAGGCGCAGGTGCTAACAACTTGATGCTCATGCTATGGATATACGTTTTGGCAGGCTCGTTTGCAGCCTCAGCCAAAGCCATGGGGGCAGTAGACGCTACCGTCAACCTGGCGCTCAGCATATTGCCAGCCAGCATGTTGCTGCCAGGCTTGTTTATCGCCGCATGTTTCATCTCTGTATCCATCGGAACTAGCGTAGGCACCGTAGTAGCCCTAGTTCCGATAGCTGCAGGATTGGCTGGCCAGCTCCAGGCCAACGTGGGACTGATGACCGCCATCATCGTGGGCGGAGCCTACTTCGGCGACAACCTCTCGTTTATATCCGACACCACGGTAGTGGCCACACAGACACAAGGATGCCGCATGAGCGATAAGTTTCATGTCAATCTACTCATCGTATTGCCAGCCGCCATCATCGTGCTCATCGCCTACGCCTTCATGGGCGCTGGCATGCAAGCACCTCCACCCGTAACGAGCGTGCAGTACTGGAAGGTACTCCCCTACCTCGTGGTGCTCGTTACGGCCGTCGTCGGCATGAATGTGATGGCGGTGCTCGCCCTAGGCACTATCCTATGCGGCGTCATCGGCATCATCGGCAACTATATGGGCGTAGCGCAATCGTACGACCTCTTCGGATGGTTTGCTGCGATGGGCAACGGCATCATCGGCATGGGCGAACTCGTTATCATCGCCATGATGGCGGGAGGCATGCTCGAAATCATCAGGGAAAATGGTGGCATCAACTTTATCATCGACAAGATAACCGCACATGTAAAGGGCAAGCGAGGGGCTGAGCTGGCAATAGCAGCACTCGTATCGATGGTAAACATTTGTACCGCCAACAATACCGTAGCGATACTTACCGTAGGCAATATCGCCAAGAAGATAGGCGACAAGTTTGGGGTAGACAACCGCAAGGCTGCAAGTATCCTCGACACATTCTCTTGTACCGTGCAGGGACTTATCCCCTACGGCGTACAGATGCTTCTCGCCGCAGGTCTGGCAGGGCTCAATCCGCTAGACATCCTCCCCTACCTCTACTATCCAGTGGCTATAGGCATAGCAGCATTGCTCGCCATCCTCTTACGCTTTCCAAGAAGATATAGTTAAGTAACGTCAAAAAACAAAACTCTTTTAAGCGATGGACTTTTTGCAGAAGAATCTTTTTATCAAATTACGCGCTGACAACTTCGACTCTAAAGAGTCTATGGAGCAGATGACCACCTTCAAGAAAAATAAGATTATGCAGATGATGCAAAACATCGATGACGTGCCTACAGGAGAAGTACGCATGAACAATGGGTTCCTCAACCGACGGCTCATCAAGATACAGGAGGATGAGCCCCATGCCATCGATACCAATATGGACACCGTGGAGTTGCTCCGCATCATCGTAACTTGCATCAATGCCACCCTCGCCAATGGTATCAACTTGCCAAACATTATCCAGCTAGGCGAATATCTGAGGACAAGAGGCGACAAGGTAGACTTCGTAAAACTAGACCATTGGCTCACCATACTCCGATTACAGCGCATGGCTCAACTACAGGGCAGCGTGCTCATTACCTTCTTTGATTTCGAGAAGGATGAGATACCCTTCGTAAAGAGAGTGGAAAGAGGTGCCTACAAGCATACCCTGCGTTCTCTATACTATAATATAAAAGACCAGCAGAGCATCCAATTCGGGCAGAGCAAGTCGGGTTTCGTACATACCGTAGGTGGCACTATGCGCAAAAACCTGCGCCGTAGTATGCGCTACTTCAGCTATGCCCCCATCGAGACCGCAAGTAATTTTTTCAACAACTTCTTCCGCTCACTCTCCGAGATAGAGGAATAATATAAATATATATAAAAAAACATGTCGTCTGGCAATTATGTCAGGCGATATTTGTATCTTTGCACGTATGAAGCGAATACTAATCACCATATTGACGACCATCATCACCCTAGGCATCCAGGCGCAAGTACAATGCGAGGATACCTGTCGCCACGTACATGGCATCGACCTGAGCCACTACCAGGGTAACGTTTTCTGGGAAACCGTGGGCGATAATTCGAAGATGGCTTACGTGTACCTCAAGGCTACCGAGGGCGGCAACAACGTGGACAGCAAATACAAACAAAATATAGACTTAGCTCATAGATACGGCCTCAAGGTAGGATCGTATCACTTTTATCGTGCCCGCATCCCACAAGAGGTACAGCTGCAGAACTTTATGGCACAATGCCAACCAGCCGACCAAGACCTGCTCCCCATGATAGACGTGGAGACCAAGAGCGGACTAGGTACAGAGGAGTTTTGCGACTCTCTCTTCAAGTTCCTCCACCTAGTAGAGAAAGCATATAGGCAGAAGCCGCTAATATATACGGGTGCCAACTTCTACGACAACTATCTGCTGGGGAAGCTCGACAGCTACAAAATCATGATAGCCCAGTACACCAAGCGTGAACCCGAGTTACGCGACGGCAGAGACATTGAGATGTGGCAATATACAGGAAAAGGAAAGCTCAATGGCATCAACGGCTATGTAGACAAAAGCCGATTTATGGGCAGGCATCGACTCAGGGAAATCAGATTCCGGCACAGATAAAATAAAGAGGGAAGAACGAAGAGTGAAGAATTCGACTCTCGGCATAGAATACGAAACATTACAAAAATAACAATATCATATTATGGCAATCATAAAGTGTCCTGAATGCGGACGACAAATAAGTGACAAAGCACCTGTTTGCCCAAGTTGTGGCGTAGAGATAGCAGGCAAGGTAACACGCTGCCCACATTGCGGGGAAGTATATTTCTCAACCCTGGAATTATGCCCCAACTGTCACGAGGCAAATCCTACGATTAATCGTGGCTCGGCATCTGGCATATCAAGTATCCCTGCACCTACCGTGCCACCTGCAACATCTAATGTACAGGCATCCCCAGAGCCTCGTATGCGTCAAACTCCCCCCACTCCACCTACCAGACCCACACAGGCACCAGGGAGCAAAGAAGGAGGTAACGCTGACGACAAGAAGGAGAAAAAGAACAATCGCAGCATTTTTATCATCTCGTTGATATTCGCCATCATCGCCTGTGGCATTTTCTACTACTTCTACGACAATGCCAATCGTGGCAAGGAGCAAGAAGCATACGAGTATGCCATGCAGAGCAACGACCCGATGGTACTGCAAAGTTACTTGGATACCTATAAGGATGCCGATGAGGCTCACCGAGATTCCATCATGGCACATCTCGAACTACTGAAGCAAACTGACCAAGACTGGACCAACGCCATAGTAAGCGGATCGAAGCAGGCTCTGGAGGAATATCTACAAAAATATCCTAACAGCCCACATAAGCAAGAGGCATGGAACAAGATAGACTCCATCGACTGGAACGTGGCAAAGAATGCTGATAATGCCGACGCTTACCAAGCATACCTCGATGCCCATGCTGATGGCTCGCACATCGAGGAAGCAGAGAATGCACTTAAGAAAGTAAAGGGACGCGACCTGCAACCAGAGGAACAGCAGATGGTAAGTGGCATCTTCCGTCAGTTCTTCCAAAGCATCAATTCGCACAATGCAGACGGACTAGCCGCGACATGCGAGGATATACTCTCTTCATTGCTTGGCAAGAACTCTGCTACTAAGGCCGATGTAGTAACCTTCATGGAAAAACTCTACAAGGAAGACGTTGCCAATATGAACTGGCACATCAATAACGATTACCAAATCAAGAAGCGCGAGGTGGGCGATGGAGAATATGAGTACCAAGTACAGTTTACCGCTCTCCAGGAAGTAGACAAGACGGACGGCACTACGAAAGAAAACCACTTCAAAATTTCATCGGTAGTTTCACCCGATGGCAAGATTTCGTCCTTCAACATGTCGAAAGTGAACACTGCAGAATAATAAGAACAAACACAAAAAAGCTCCAAAGACCATACCAGATATGAGTCTTTGGAGCTTTTCTGATGAATTACCGAGCATCCTTCATTTGGCGGAGCAAATCCTTCTGCCGCTCGTTAAGTCCAGTAGGCATCTTAACGTTGTAAGTAATGATGAGGTCGCCAAATGTACCGTCACCTCTATCATACCCCTTACCACGCACACGCACCTTTGTGCCGTTCTGCGTTTCAGGTTTAATCTTGAGTTTGATTTTGCTACCATTGCTCAACGTAACGATGCCATCGCCACCCAACAAGGCAGTATACATGTCGATATTCACATTCATGTTCATCTCGCCATTGCTCTGCCTAGCGTTCTGACCACAACCTCCGCCACAGCCACCAGTACCAAAGTCTGGACCTGCACCATAGCTACCAGCACCATGGTATCCTCCGTAGCCACCAGACCGAGCTGAGTAAGCACGATTGCCACCACCAAAGAGTGTCTCAAAGAAACTGGAAAATCCACCACCGGCGCCTCCAAAATTGCTAAAGTCGAATCCTTCGAAAGGATTGCCACCGCCAGACCCTCCAGTTCCGCCATATCCACCGAAGCCACCTGTACCTCCACCGAAGCCACCAACATTCTTCCACTGCTCGCCATACTGGTCGTACTTGGCGCGCTTGTCAGGGTCGGATATCACCTCGTACGCCTCATTGAGCGCCTGGAACTTAGCCTTTGCTCTCGGGTCATCGGGGTGCAAATCAGGGTGGAACTGCTTGGCTCGTTTACGATATGCCGCTCTCACATCCTTCTGCGGGATGTTCTTGTCTACACCGAGAATCTTGTAATAATCTACAAATGCCATAAGATAAAACCTCCTATTTTTATGTTTTTGGCAATTATCAAGCAAAAAGTATGCCGTATTTCCCATCTTTTTTGTAATTTTGCACTGAAAAAGCAGTAGAGCTCCCCACAAGGGTCACTCCGCTCATATTATTAATCAAAGTAAATGAACATACAATGAAGAGACAGCTCATGGCAGCGCTGCTCATGGCGCTAAGTTTCAACTTTCAAGCAATGGCACAGCAACGTACCGTCAAACTCCGTGTGATAGAAACCAGCGACGTACACGGTTCCTTCTTCCCTTACGACTTCATTAATCGCAAGCCAAAGAGTGGCTCGCTGGCACGAGTATCATCGTACGTCAACAATCTGCGCAAGACGTACAAAGACAACCTCATCCTCCTAGAGAATGGAGACATCTTGCAAGGGCAGCCCACCTGTTATTATTATAATTATGTGGACACTCAGGCACGTAATGTGGCTGCAGATGTAGTAAACTATATGAAGTATGATGCCGAGGCATTCGGCAATCACGACGTAGAGACAGGACATGCCGTCTACGACAAGTGGTTCAAGGAACTCGACTGCCCTGTACTCGGCGCTAACATCGTGAATACCAAGACTGGAGAGCCTTACGTCAAGCCCTACCTCATCCTGAACCGTGAGGGCGTGAAGGTAGCAGTGCTCGGCATGATTACCCCAGCCATTCCTAATTGGTTGACCGAAAATCTATGGAGCGGCATGAAGTTTGAGAACATGGTAACCTGTGCCAGAAAGTGGGTAAAATACTTACAGGAGAACGAAAAGCCAGATGTCATTATCGGACTCTTCCACAGTGGTCGTTCGGGCGGCATCTCTACACCAGAGTATGACGAGGATGCCTCGATCAAGGTGGCTCAGGAGGTACCAGGCTTCGACCTCGTACTCTTCGGGCACGACCATACACGATGCAACGAGACCGTGACAAACGTAGAGGGCAAGAAGGTGCTCTGCATGGACCCTGCCAACAATGCCATCAGCGTATGCGATGCCGAAATAACGCTCACACTCGACCGTAAGAGGGTGAATGGCAAGAAGCAATACGTGGTAACTGACAAGCAACTGTCTGGAAAAGTACAGGATGTGACAGATTGTCCTATTGACGAGGACTTCATGAAGACATTCGAGCCTCAGATGGCAGCAGTAAACAAGTATGTAAACAAGGAGATAGGCTCATTCAAGAACACCATCTATAGTCGCGAATCATTCTTTGGCAGTTCGGCATTCAATGACTTCATCCTCAACCTACAGCAACAGATCACAGGGGCAGACATCGCATTCAACGCCCCACTCCAGTTCGACGCCACCATCCAGGCTGGCCCTATCCACGTGAGCGACATGTTCAATCTCTACAAGTACGAGAACCAGCTCTACGTGATGCGCCTTACTGGCGAGGAGATACGCAAGCATCTGGAGATGAGTTACGACCTCTGGGTAAATACGATGAAGAGTCCAGACGACCACCTGCTCTTGCTCGATGAGAAGACATGGGGCGACCAGCAGCGTCTGGGCTTCAAGAACTTCTCTTTCAACTTCGACAGCGCCTCAGGCATCGACTACGAGGTGGATGTCACCAAGCCAAACGGCGAAAAAGTGAAGATATTACGTATGAGCAATGGTAAACCGTTCGATGAGAAGAAATGGTACACGGTAGCAGTAAACAGCTATCGTGGAAATGGCGGTGGCGAACTGCTTACCAAGGGTGCCGGCATCCCCAAAGATAGCCTGGAGAGCCGTATTGTATATCGTTCAGAGCGTGATCAACGATACTACCTCATGGAGGAAATCGAAAAAATGGGCACCATAGATGCCAAGCCTAACAACAATTGGCGATTCGTACCAGAGGCGTGGGTAAAGCCAGCGGCAGAAAGAGACTTCCGCCTGCTCTTCGGAGACAAGAAATAAGCATCCTGAGGCAATCACAACGTTTAAAGTTAAAAAGCTTGATATCAAGAGTTTAAAGTTAAATGCTTGAAGCTTAAATTTACAAGTTAAAAGTTACAAGTTATGAGTTTTTGGTTTATATTCTGCAAGACCGATCTCTTGCTAGAAAAGCGAGGAGACGGAACCTATACGATTCCATGCGGCGAGGAGCCACCTGTGGAGATTAAGCCCTGGACACACATCCTCAACATCACCCCGATGGAAGACGGCACTGAGGTAAAATCCTTCACCATCCCAGAGCCAGTTGCCGACCACCCCAAGTATGAGATGTGCGGTCTGCGCCCTAGTTACTACAAACTATCGCCAGCCCTCTATCAGAAGGCAGGCAAATGCCAGGAATTGAACTACTGGGACACGAACACCCAATACTGCGGAGTATGCGGTGCGCCGATGAAGATGTCTACTGATATTAGCAAGAAGTGTACAGAGTGCGGCAAATCGGTATGGCCATCGCTAGCCACCGCCATCATTGTACTCATCAGAAAGGGAGACCAGGTACTGCTCGTACACGCACGCAACTTCAAGGGCAATTTCGATAGTCTCGTGGCAGGCTTTGTAGAGACGGGCGAAAGCCTGGAAGAGGCGGTACACCGCGAGGTGATGGAGGAGACCGGACTCACCATCAAAAACCTCAAGTACTTCGGTTCTCAGCCATGGCCTTACCCCAGTGGTCTGATGGTGGGATACTCCGCCGAATATGCAGATGGAGAAATACACCTGCAAAAGGAGGAGTTATCCAGAGGCAAATGGTTTGGCAAAGACAACCTCCCTATCCTACCGGAGAAACTCTCCATCGCCCGTAGACTCATCGACGCATGGCTGGAGGACAGACTGTAAGCAACTCATACTCCAGGAAGTAAAAAGCATAGCCAATGACAAGCAAACAAGACAAACTCTGGAACAGCAACTACATCAAGGTGATGACCACCAATACGCTACTTTACTTCGCATTCTATCTCATCATGCCACTCCTGCCCCTTTACCTGAGCGAGACGTTCGGCACCACGAAGGACGTGATAGGTATCGTGCTGAGCGGATACACAGTGGCAGCACTCATCATCCGCCCATTCAGCGGATATGTGGTAGACAGTTTTTCGAGGAAGAAAGTGTTGATGGTTTGCCTAAGTGCCTTTGCGGTATTTTTCTTGGGCTACATTGCAGCCAGCACCATCCTCATGTTCGCCATCTGCCGCACGTTACATGGCGGTCCCTTCGGAGCCGTAACCGTAGCCAACAGCACCTGTGCCATCGATGTGTTGCCAGCCAGCAGGCGCAACGAGGGCATCGGGCTCTATGGACTGAGCAATAATTTCGCCATGGCAATAGCCCCATCCGTAGGCATCTACCTGCACCACCTTTGGAATAGCTACATGGCACTCTTCTGGCTATCCCTTATCGTAGCGATTACATCTGTGCTCATCGCATCGACCATCCAGTTGCCAGAGAAAACTATCGTCAAGAACAAAGAGAAAATCTCACTCGACCGTTTCTTCCTTACCAGGGCATGGCTGCTCGCTATCAACATCGCCATGTTCGGCTTTTGTTGGGGTGTGCTGAGCAATTATCTAGCCATCTACAGTAAGGAGGAACTTGGCATCACTGGCGGAACAGGCAGTTATTTTGCCTTGCTCTCCATCGGTCTCTTCCTCTCACGTCTGCAAGGCCGCAAGGCTCTGAGACAAGGTAAACTAACGCAAAATGCCATGGAGGGAATGCTCATCTCTCTAGTAGGATTTACCCTGTTTGTGGCAGTGAAACACCCGGTAGCTTACTATCTCTCAGCATGTCTCATCGGACTGGGCAACGGTCACCTCTACCCTGCCTTCCTCAATATGTTTGTCAATGTGGCGCGACACGACCAGCGAGGCACAGCCAATAGCAGCATCCTCACGGGTTGGGATCTAGGCTTTGGCATCGGATGTCTGCTCGGCGGAATCGTAGCAGAGCATCTCAGCTACAACGGAGCCTTCTGGATGGTAGCTCTGGAAAACGCAACGGCAGTAGTTCTCTTCATAGTAGCGGGCAGAAGGTTCTTCGAAAGCAGAAGGAGAATTGAATAAACTTTTATTTAAAGAAAAAGCACTCAGCACAGAAACCTAAGTATTTCTCACTGAGTGCTTTTGTTTTTTATAGCATGACTAGAATGGCAGGTCGTCCGAACTACCACCCTCAGCAGCAGGAGCTGCTGGCTGTGCTGGAGGGAAAGGAGCTGTTGCACCACCAGCAGGAGCTGCAGGCTGTGCTGGAGCTGCAGTAGCACCCATTGGAGGGAATGGAGCGCCAGGCTGCATACCGCCCTGCATAGCTGTGACTGCATTAGGGTCTACACGCTGTACATTCCAAGCGCGAACACTGTTAAACCAGCGACCATTATATTCGTGAGCATCCAAGTCGAACGAAACCAAGAGTTCCTCGCCACTCTGAATATTAAACTGTGCAAGACGATCTGCTCCGAAAACATCAAAGCACAACTTCTTAGGGTACTGCTCGTGAGTCTCGATAACGAAAGACTGAGCCTTCCACTCTCCTCTTGCGGAAACGCCGCTTCTTTCAGGCAAAACGGCAATGACCTTTCCTTGTAAATCCATATAATTAAAATTAAATTATTCGTTTGTGACTGCGAAATTACTAAAAATAGTTCATAAACTGAAACATTTCTCTGTTTTTTTTGCGTATCACCAAGATTTTTTGTATTTTTGTGGTCATAAAAGCGCATCTGTCGCTCCTACGTGAGCCAGAGACGCAACATTTAGTCAATGAGAAATCGACAAGTAAAGAAATACATTAAAATATTAAATACTCATGAGATTTACAGTATCCAGTTCTGCATTGAGTGCTAAACTCAACATGCTTGCAAAGGTGATAGGCAGCAAGAATTCGCTGACCATCCTAGAAAGTTTCCTATTCGAAGTAACCAACGGCGAGATGCACATTACTGCCAGCGATAATGACAATAGCATCCAGAGTAACCTCGAACTGACCGACTGCGATGGCGAAGGTGCTTTCTGCGTGCCCAATCGTGTCATCCTCGACGCCCTTAAGGAGTTGCCAGAGCAGCCCCTACACTTCGAAGTAGACCCTACAAACTTCGCCATCAAGGTAGTTTACCAAAATGGTCTCTACAACTTCACGGGCCAGGATGCCGCCGAATATCCTCGCACCAAGGAGATGAGCGATGGATGTACCTCTGTCACATTGCCTACCGGCATCCTCATCGACAACATCTCACGCTCGCTCTTCGCCACAGCCAGCGATGAACTTCGCCCTGTGATGAACGGTATCTACTTCGACTTCACAACCGATTCGCTCGCTATCGTTGCCAGTGACGGACACAAGCTCGTAAGAAACAAGGATTTCACCATCAAGAGTGAGACACCCTCAGCATTCAATCTGCCTAAGAAGCCAGCCACCTTGCTTAAGAACATTCTGGCAAAGGAAGGTGACGAAGCGATCATCAAGTTTGACGAGCGCAGCGCAGAGATTTCCTTCGCCGATGGCGTACTGAAATGCCGACTCATCGATGGCCGCTACCCTAACTACAACTCGGTGATTCCTACCACCAACCCATGCGAGGTTACCGTAGACCGCAAGAGCCTGCAGAGTGCATTGCGCCGCGTATTGCCATTCGCCAGCGAGAGCAGTCAGCTAATCCGTTTCCACATCGAGCCGGGCAAGTTTGAGGTATCATCAGAAGACATCGACTTCTTTACCTCTGCCAAGGAAGTACTCCCATGCGAGTACCTGGGGCCCACCATGAACATCGGTTTCAAGGGTAGCAGCCTCATGGAAATCTTAGGCAACCTGACTAGCGAGCAGATTATCATCTATCTCGCTGACCCTAGCAGAGCAGGCATCATCGTACCTGCAGAGCAACCAGAAAACGAGGACATACTCATGCTCATCATGCCAATGCTTCTCAACGACTAATCACTAAAGTAAAAATGAAACTAAACTTAAAGAAGCCATTGATAGTCTTCGACTTGGAGACAACAGGCTTAGACATTATCAACGATCGCATCATACAGATTTCCTATATCAAGGTAAATCCCGACGGCACAGAGATTCGCAAGAATCTCTTTGTCAATCCGGAAAAGCCAATCCCTACCGAAGTAGTAGAACTGACGGGTATCAGCAACGAAGATGTAAAGGATGCACCAACCTTCAAGCAATTGGCAGCCACACTCAACCAGGAGTTTACAGGTTGCGACTTTGCAGGCTATAACTCCAACCATTTCGATGTACCTATGCTCGCCGAGGAATTCTTGCGTGCAGGCATCGATTTCGACTTCAACAAGTGCCGGCTCATCGATGCTCAGACCATCTTTATGAAGATGGAGCGCCGCAATCTGGCAGCCGCCTACAAGTTCTATTGCGGTAGAAAAATGGAAGAAGACTTCGAGGCGCATCGTGCCGACCAGGATACCGAGGCTACTTATCGCGTACTGATGGGCGAGCTGGACAAATATGCCCCTGGCGTACAAGAGGAAGCCGACCGTGTACTCCACAATGATATGGAAGAACTGGCTGAATTCTCCAAGCACAAAAACAATGTAGACTTCGCAGGCCGCATCATATGGGAGGAAGTAAAAGATGCCAATGGTACAACAGTTACAGGTGAAGATGGCAAGCCCCTGCTCCACGAAGTATTCAACTTCGGCAAATACAAGGGATGGGATGTGGCAGAGATACTGCGCAAAGACCCTGGCTACTATACATGGATACTGGGCAGCGAGTTTACCAATAACACCAAGCAAGTGCTCACACGCATCCGCCTACGTGAGTACAATAAAGCAATGCGAAAGTAAGGCGATATGTTAAAAGGAAAGAAAATCGTACTGGGCATCACAGGCTCCATAGCAGCCTACAAGTCATGCCTCATCATACGCGGGCTTATCAAGCGAGGCGCAGAAGTGCAAGTGGTCATCACTCCCGCAGGAAAGGAGTTTATCACACCCATCACCCTCTCAGCCCTCACCCACAAGCCCGTGGTGAGTGAATTTTTCTCACAGCGCGACGGCACGTGGAACTCCCACGTAGACCTGGGTCTGTGGGCAGACGCTATGCTCATCGCCCCTTGCACAGCCGCCACGATGGGCAAGATGGCACATGGTGTGGCCGACAACATGCTCATCACCACCTACCTCTCGATGAAGGCACCCGTATTCTTGGCACCCGCCATGGACTTGGATATGTATAAGCATCCTTCCACGCAGACGAACATGAAGACCCTCGTAGACTACGGAAACCATATCATCGAGCCAGAAGTAGGATTCCTTGCCAGCGGACTGGAAGGCAAGGGACGCATGGAAGAACCTGATGTCATCATAGATTATCTAGACCGATATTTCGACAAGCAAGAAGGCAAACCAAAAGAAGACCTGAAAGGTAAGAAAATCATGATTACTGCCGGACCTACGTACGAGAAAATAGACCCCGTGCGCTTTATCGGCAACTACTCATCGGGCAAGATGGGGTTTGCCATCGCCGAGGAGTGCCTGGATCGTGGTGCCGACGTTACCCTAGTGGCAGGTCCAGTGGCACTGCAATGCTCACCAGCTATCCATCGCATCGACGTAGAAAGTTGCGCAGAGATGTACCAAGCATCGCTAGAGGCATTCGGCAAGAGCGATGCAGCGATACTCTGTGCGGCTGTGGCCGACTTCAAACCTAGTCAGGTGGCCAATAAGAAAATCAAACGGGAGAAAGATGATTTGGAGCTACGCCTCGTACCTACTTACGACATAGCGGCTGCCCTGGGAGAGATGAAACAAAAAAATCAGCGCATCGTAGCTTTCGCCTTGGAAACCAACGATGAAGAGAGTAATGCACAAAAGAAACGCAAGAAGAAAAACGCCGATTTTATCGTGCTCAACTCCACCAGAATTCCAGGTACTACATTCGGCACAGACGACAACCAGATTACCATTATCTCCGAAGAAGGCAAGAAGGAATATGAGAAGAAACCGAAGACAGAAGTGGCTCGCGACATTATTGACGAGCTGGCTCATCTGCTCTAGTGGCATATCGGCTTCTGCACAGGAACTGCAGGCAAAGATTACCATCAACCATGCCCAGATACAGGGCACGGACAACTCCGTTTTCGACAACCTGCAGCAGACTCTGGAACAGTTTGTTAACGACCGGCAATGGACCAACCTGCAGTTTAGCAAGAACGAGCGCATCGTATGCAACTTCAACATTACGGTAAGCAAGTACGACAAAGACCAGAACCTCTTTACCTGCAAGGCTCTCATACAAGCCAACCGCCCGGTATACAATTCGGCTTACAACTCTACTATATATAATAATGTGGACGAGAGCTTCACGTTCAACTTTGCCGAGTTCGACCAATTGGAGTTCAACGAAGAACAGATAGACAACCAGCTCACAGCCCTCTTCGCCTACTACGCCTACCTCATCATCGGTCTAGACCTGGACACCTTCTCGCCCAAGGGCGGAGAAGACGTGCTGCAACGTTGCATGAACCTGACCAACAACGCCCAGAATCTGAGCTACCCCGGATGGAAGGCCTTCGACAACAGCCGAAACCGCTACGCCATCATAGCCGACTATCTGGACGGAGCCATGGAACCGTTTCGCCAACTCCAATACGACTACTATCGCAAGGGGCTAGATGAGATGGCAAACAATGCTGAGCGAGGCCGAACAGAGATAAGCACCGCCCTACAGGAGCAACTAAAGAAAGCCAAGGAAAACCGACCGCTCAGCATGCTTCCGCAGATATGGACCGACTACAAGAAAGATGAGTTGGCAAGCATCTATAAGGGTAAGGGTACACAGAAGGAAAAAGAGGCAATTTATGACTTGCTCTTCTCCATCAATCCATCGCAAAACTCCTATTGGGACAAAATCAAGCAAT
This sequence comes from bacterium, assembly GCA_963657075.1. Lineage (GTDB taxonomy): Bacteria > Bacteroidota > Bacteroidia > Bacteroidales > Bacteroidaceae > Prevotella. The sequence continues at coordinate 26,425 of CAVKLF010000012.1, forward strand.
AATAGAGAGACAGAAACATCATGCTCAAGCAACTATACATCAAGAATTTCACGCTCATCGACGAGCTTGACATCCCCCTGCACTCAGGTTTCTCCGTCATCACAGGCGAAACGGGAGCAGGCAAGAGTATCATCCTCGGTGCTATCGGGTTGCTGTTGGGCAACCGTGCCGACAGCAAGACGATCAAGGCAGGCAAAGACCGATGCGTGATAGAGGCTCACTTCGACCTCTCGAAGTATGGCATGGAACCATTCTTCGAGTCTCACGACATCGACTACGATGCCGCAGATACCATCATCCGCCGCGAACTTACCGCAGCTGGCAAAAGCCGCGCATTCATCAATGACACGCCCGTACCTCTCACTACGATGAGAGAACTGGGCGAACAACTGGTAGACATTCATTCGCAGCACCAGAACCTGCTTCTTCAGAAGGAAGACTTCCAACTCAACGTAGTGGACATCATCGCACAAGATACTGCCCAAGTAAAGGCATACCAGACAGAATTTCTGGAGTATCAGAAAGCCAAAAACCGCTTGGTGCAGATGAAGGCAGAGCTAGAGAAGAGCCGTGAGAATGAGGAATTCATGCGATTCCAACACAAGGAATTGGAAGAAGCCGATTTGCAGGTCGACGAACAAGAACAACTAGAACAAGAGGCAGAGACCCTCAGCCACTCCGAGGAAATCAAGACAGCGCTCTACGAGGCAGACAATGCCCTCTCTGGCGAAGACGGAAGCATACTCGACAAGCTGAAAACAGCTACCCAGCAGTTGACTGGCATCAAGGATGTATACCCCGAAATGGAAGATGTGGCGACCCGCATGGAAAGCAGCTACATCGAGCTGAAGGACATCGCCCAGGAGATAAGCAGCAACGTAGACCACGTAGACTTCGACCCCAACCGCCTCGACACCATCAATAGCCGTCTAGACCGCCTCTACACCTTGCAACAGAAGTTCCACGCCAGCAACATCACAGAGCTGATAGACATCCGCGACCATCTCAAGGAACAGCTTTCACACATAGACAATGGCGACGAGGACATCGTGGCACTGGAGCAAGAGGTAAGCAAACTGCAACAGCGTAGCGAGAAGGCTGCGGCCCTACTCACCGCTATTCGCAAGAAATCAGCCAAGAGCATCGAGACAGAGATGAAACAACGACTCATCCCCCTCGGCATTCCTAACGTGAGATTCGAGGTTTCAATCACCGAGAAGCCTCTGAGTGGGGATGGTCAGGATAAGATTAACTTCCTCTTCAGCGCCAATAAGAGCACCTCACTCCAGCCAGTTAGTCAAGTGGCTTCGGGCGGTGAGATAGCCCGAGTAATGCTCTCGCTCAAGGCAATGATAAGCGGTGCCGTCAAACTGCCTACCATCATCTTCGATGAGATAGACACTGGCGTAAGCGGCAAGATAGCAGAAAAGATGGCAGATATCATGGCAGAGATGGGCAATCAGGAGCGCCAAGTCATCTCCATCACCCACCTGCCACAAATAGCAGCCATGGGCGCACACCACTATAAGGTACTCAAGGAGGAAACCGACGAGGGTACACGCTCGCACATGAGAGAACTTACCCAAGAGCAGCGCATCGACGAGATAGCACAGATGCTCAGCGGTAGCGACATTACGCAGGCAGCCCTCGCCAACGCCAAGGAGCTACTTAAGAAAAACGGACATTAAGAGAAAATTATGAAAAGATTAAATATGATGATTATGGGACTGTTGCTCGGCGCAACGTCTCTCATGGCGCAACCAGGAGCCGTACAGAAGGTTTCCAAAAGCGTCTTCACACTCACCACATTCAATAAGGACGGCAACATCATTGCCTCCACACAGGGTGTGTTTATCGACAACAAGGGTACTGCTATCAGTACTTTTGCACCATTTGTGGGAGCCACCAAGGCTACCATCGTGGATGCAACAGGCAAGTCTGCCGAAGTGGATGCTATTCTCGGTGCTGATGAGTTGTACGACGTGGCTAAGTTTAGAGTAAAGACCAACACCACCCCTGCAGCCATCGCTACCCAAGAGTTGCCTGTAGGCAGCAAGGTTTGGCTAGTACCTTATTCTATCAAGAAGTCACCCATCGCAGAGGAAGACATCACCAAGGTGGAGAAATTCAATACCTCCTACACCTACTACGTCTTCTCATGTAATGCGCCAGAGAATGCCGTAGGTTGTCCATTCGTCAATAAGAACGGACAAATCATTGGGTTGATGCACAACGACGGACAGGTGACAGCCATTGATGCCAACTATGCCAAGCAACTCACCGTAACGGGATTGTCTTCTATCAACGCCTCACTCCGAGAGTCGGGCATCCGTACTGCCCTACCTAACACTGAGCAAGAGGCACTCACCATGATGACCCTCAAAAAGGGACAAACATCTGCTGCCGACTACACCAAGTACATCAACGACTACATCGAGCAGTTCCCAACCTCTGCATTCGGCTACAAAGAGAAGGCTTTCGAACTGATGACCCAAGATAACTTCGCCGAGGCAGACAAGGTCATGGCAGAGGGCATCAAGAAGTCGACAGTCAAAGACGAGGCACACTCCAACTATGCAGACCTCATCTATCAAAAGATAGCCTACAAAGGCGACAGTACCTACACAGCATGGACTCTTGACAAGGCTATCAGTGAGGCGCAACAGGCATACTCCATCAATGCCAGCCCTGTGTACAAGCACCAAGAGGCCCAAATCAGATTCTTAAAAGGAGACTATCAGGCAGCCTACAACCTCTTTATGGATCTCACCAAGACATCCATCAACAGTGGCGAATTGTACTTTGAGGCAGCTCAAGCAAAGACACATCTGCAAGCACCTGCCACAGAGATCAAAGAGTTACTGGACAGTGCTGTCAGCGTGGCCTCTCACAGCAACAATCCTGCGATAGCGTCAAGTTACTATCTGGCACGTGCCAACTTTCTGATGGGCCAGGGAGAATATCGCTCTGCCCTCAAGGACTTCAACATGTACGACAGCATAGCTCGCCCTGCAACTCCTGCTTTCTTCTATTCCCGATACCAATGCGAAACCAAGTTGCGCATGTGGCAACCAGCTCTTCTCGACATCGCCCGCACCTGCTATCTCGCCCCACAAGAGCCTACCTATCTGGCTGAATGGGCAAGTCTCGACCTACGTATTAAGCGACTGGACGAGGGAATCAGTGCCGCCACCCAATGTACGAAGATTGCTCCTACGTATGCCGATGGTTATCTCCTACTCGGACTTTTACTGATAGAAAATCAACAGAAGGTGGAAGGACTCAAAAATCTAGAGAAAGCCAAGGAACTGGGCGACCCTAGAGCAGAAGAATATATAAAGAAATACAAATAATCTGCAAAAAGTTTGGTTATTTCACAAAAAAGTATTACCTTTGCACTCGCTTAAGTTTAAACAGGACTTATATACGTCTTCGCCGCTAGGCTAGATAAGATTCAATGGCGCCAAAACGCCATAAGCAAAATAGGATGGTTCCGTAGCTCAGTTGGATTAGAGCAACAGCCTTCTAAGCTGTGGGTCTTGGGTTCGAACCCCAACGGAATCACAA
>CAVKLF010000013.1:0-29758 GCA_963657075.1 bacterium
CACCTCACTCTGCCACTTGTTTCCCTTGAAACCTCTCCATTCTGTTTTCATCATTTTGATATTCTAAATTTAAATAAGTTAATAATTATTTATGTACACTGTCTTTTTTATTGCCCAACATAGAAATTTCCATCCCAAGCAAGGTTTCGTCTTCCAACGTTGCCAAATACATGACATTTCCCATATCATTTAAATATCGAGAAATAAAAAAGCCCGAACACGATTGTGCCCGGGTTTTTATACACCTTTTCCGCAAGGTGTAGTCACAATGATGTTGCCGTTGATACCGACCCCACCGCCGTTTGTTATGTCATTAATATATATGGTTGTTGTTGATTTCATCATGCCTATTTCTTTGTTGACAGAAACATTATGTTTCATTTCCATGACAACTCATCTAGAATTGCGCTGCAAAGTTACTACTAAAAAATGGAAAAAGAGAAGAAACCATCCAATTTCTTTTCTTTTTAAACCAAAATCCTCATTTATGGGTATCAAAAGCGAAAATGGGGCATAATCAGAAAGCTTTTGCTCATTTTGACCTCACACCTCACTAAACACATCATAATAAATTGTGTTTCAGATGGTTTAACCTTGTGCGGTGTTGCGACTAGACCTCACTTAGACCTCACTCAGACCTCACTGCTTCATTTTTCTTGGCATCGAGTTTGTGATATGTGTGCGGTGCAGTGAGGTCTAAGTGAGGTCTAGCCGCAACACCGCACCACTGTAACACATTTACAATCAGCAGAATACAGCGTTTCAGTGAGGTGTGAGGTCTTTTTCCATACATTCTCGCCAGGCGGTCTACAAGGAGACAACTTTCTTTGTTGGGAGTAACGATTTGTGCCTAGTATCGGCACAACATTGCCTATTCAAGGACAATTTTTTGCCCTTGTTGGGGCAAAAAATTGTCGTAGTGCGGCATCAAACACAACGTCGGGGACGCTGTATCAGAAGTGTCGGGATAAATTTTCCAATACGGGCATTTGTCAATGATTAATCCACACCCTTTTGCTGGCGACCTCGATATTTCACGATTTTTCCTCTTAATTTAACGTTTTATACACTCTATGAAAAGAAATTTTCTGTAAATTTGCACCAGAATCTATGTATGGCAGTCTATTATATAGAATGGAAACAGAACAACTAGAAACTTTCATACTACTAATAAGAAGCAATAAATATAAAAACAAATAACAAATGAAATTATCAAAAACTATTCAGGCTTTCACCTTTGCCTCTCTCTTGGCATTGGCACCAGCCCCAATGATGGCTGCGCAGAAAGGTGGAACTTTCACTACTGGCGACAAGACTTTTCTGCTCAACGGAAAACCATTCGTGGTGAAGGCAGCCGAACTTCACTATCCACGCATTCCCCGTGCTTACTGGGAGCATCGCATCAAGATGTGCAAGGCTCTCGGCATGAACACCGTCTGCCTCTATGTGTTCTGGAACATCCATGAGCAGAAGGAGGGCAAGTTCGACTTCTCGGGCAACAACGACGTGGCTGCCTTCTGCCGTCTCTGCCAGAAGAATGGCATGTATGTTATCGTACGCCCTGGCCCTTACGTATGTGCCGAGTGGGAAATGGGCGGTCTGCCCTGGTGGCTCCTCAAGAAGAAGGATATCAAGTTGCGTGAGCAAGATCCATACTTCATGGAGAGAGTAAAGGTGTTCGAGCAGGAGGTAGGCAAGCAGCTCGCTCCACTCACCATCCAAAATGGCGGCCCTATAATTATGGTTCAGGTGGAAAATGAGTACGGATCTTACGGCAAGGACAAGCCCTACGTAAGCGCCATCCGCGACATCGTGAGAAAGTCTGGATTCGACAAGGTGAGCCTCTTCCAGTGCGACTGGTCAAGCAACTTCCTCAACAATGGTCTCGACGACCTTACCTGGACGATGAACTTCGGAACGGGGGCTAACATCGACCAGCAGTTCAAACGCTTGGGCGAAGTTCGACCAAACGCACCAAAAATGTGCTCCGAGTTTTGGAGCGGATGGTTCGACAAGTGGGGAGCCAAGCACGAGACACGTCCAGCAAAAGCAATGGTGGATGGCATGGACGAGATGCTCAGCAAGGGCATTAGTTTCTCGCTCTACATGACCCACGGCGGAACAAGCTTCGGCCATTGGGCGGGCGCAAACTCACCAGGTTTCCAACCGGACGTAACATCCTATGACTATGATGCCCCTATCAATGAATGGGGACAGGCTACGCCGAAGTTCTATGAGCTGCAGAAGATGATGGCGAAATATACCGACGGCAAAAAATTACCATCCGTGCCCAAAGCTCCACTGCCAATCATTAGCGTTCCAGAATTTAAATTTACAGAATACATGCCTCTAAGTTACGGCATGGGCGAGTCGAAGGAAAGCAAAGCACCTTTGACGTTCGAAGACATGGACATGGGATGGGGGACCATGGTCTACGAGACTAACGTTCCAGCCACAGAAAGCACATCTACCCTGACCGGCGACTTCCACGACTTCGCCCAGGTTTATGTAAATGGCAAATACGTAGGCAAGATAGACCGTGTAAAGAACGAGAAGTCGCTCGAATTGCCAGCCATGCCACAAGGAGGCAATCTCACCATCGTAGTGGAAGGCATGGGGCGCATCAACTTCGGCCGTGCCATCAAGGACTACAAAGGTATCATCGGCAATGTAACCCTCACTACCCAAAAAGAGAATTGCGACATCACCCTTACCCCTACCCTTTGGACAAACAGCCCCATCAGCGACGACTACCAAACAGCCATCAATGCCCTCGGCATGCGACCCAACAAGATGCGCGGCTTGCAGAGCAAGGCAGGCTACTACCTTGGCTACTTTAATATAAATAAGGTGGGCGACACCTTCCTCAACATGGAGGCATTCGGCAAGGGACAGGTCTACGTGAACGGACATGCACTTGGTCGTTTCTGGCACATCGGTCCGCAGCAGACACTCTATCTGCCGGGATGCTGGCTCAAGAAAGGCAAGAACGAGGTGGTAGTGCTCGACGTGGTAGGACCACAAGGCGATGCAGGTAAGATTGGCTCAAAGGTAGCTCCTACAGCCTTCTGCCAAGACCATCCCGAACTAGACAAGTTGCACCTCGAAAAGAGCAACAAGCACAACGACCCCGGTCATCGTATGGACTTGAATTCGGACACCCCAGTGCTTCAGGGTGAGCTGAAAGCCGGCAACGGCTGGCAAACCATCAAGCTCGACAAGCCCATGACCGGCCGATACTTTGCCCTCCAGGCCGAAAGCAGCCAGAGCGGAGATTCACAGATAGCCATCGCCGAGGTATATCTCCTCGATGCCGAAGGCAACCGCATCGACCGCAACAACTGGGTGGCTTACTATGCCGACAGCGAGAAAGGAAACTCTACGCTCGACAAGATGTTCGACCTGCAGGAGAGCACCTATTGGCAGACCGAGAAGGGTGCTTCGTTCCCCCACCTCGGCATCGTAGATATGGGCAAGAAGATGACAGTCTCAGCCATCGAATATCTGCCTCGCGCAGAACAGGGAGCACCTGGCAGCGTCAAGGGTTTCAAGCTCTACTTGAAATAACACATACGAAAAAAGGTCAAGCAACATAACACTTGACCTTTTTTCGTATCTTAAAACAACTTATCTATATCTATCGACATACCCACCTGGAAGGTGACACTATCTGTGAGCGGACAATTCAGATAATAATATTTAGGCTTATAGCCGAAGAGATTGTCGAGAGCGGCATTCACCTTCACAGCCTTGCCGAAACGCTGCACCAACGAGAGTTTCCAGATGGTGTAGGCCGGATAGGATACCGTCACTGTTCCCTTGCTTACATCGTAATAGTCCTTGTACTCCACATTTTCCACACCTGAGAGCACCCTACCTTGAAGCCCCAAGTTCAGCCCATAGTTTTTACTGAATTGGTGGTCGTAATCCATTCGTACATTCAGTGCGTGTTCACGAGCTGGTATATACTGGTTGTTGATGGTATTGCCCTCTTTGTCCTTAGACAACTGCTCATGGACATAGGCATAACTAAGACGAGCAGAAAATCCGTTGTTCCATTTCGCTTGCGCCCCAATCTCGCCGCCATATACGCTATAGTCGTCGAGGTTGGCGTAAGGGAGATATGGCAACTTGTCGTCGGCAGACTTAAAGTAAGGAGCAGCCGTAGAGAGCTTGTTCTTCACCTTATTATAATAAGTAGAAGCCGTGAGGTTGTAATGTCCATGGGTGTACTCGGCAGAGAGATTGAAGTTATGGCTCACCTCCGACTTCAAGTCGGGGTTGCCCTCAACCATCCAAATGCCAGACATATCAAAATTATAGTACTTCTCCTTCAGGCTTGGCGCACGAAATCCCATACCATAACCTGCACGGATAGCCAAGTCTCCGATAGGCTTGTAGCAGAGGTTGACCTTCGGTGTGACACGCGAGTTGTTACCGTCGGAGAAGTAGTCGTAGCGAATGGCTCCCACTGCCTCCCACTTGTCGTTGATACGCCAGTCGTACTGGGCGAAGAAGTCGAAGGAGTCTTGCTTGCGCGAGCTACCCTCCAGCATGGTGTTGTAGAGATAATCGTGCAGATAGTCTGAACCAACGGTCAGGATGTCTCCACCCTCGAAACTATGATTGTAGAGCAGGCGGAAGGTATTGTGTACATTGCTGTAGTCGCGGATGTCCTTGCGGGTAATACGCTGGTAGTCGGACTTATCATATTGGTCGAAGGCGTAGCTTGCCATCAGGACATCATCTGCCGTTATGGTCCAATTCATACGAAGTCCACCCGTAAAGTCACGATATCTTTCCGGTTGCTCTACCGAGCGCACAGTTTCACGGAAGAAGTAGCCTACCCTACCTGTCAAACTGAATCCGCTCACAGGACTCCATGTCAACTGGTCTTTCAGGTTCATCGTTTTATCGCCGTAGATGGTGGAGATGACGCGAGTAACTGGGTCTGCCGCACTATGCACATCGTAGTTGTCCATATTCGTGAAGTTGGCGTTGAGCATATTGTTCCAGTGCTTGCTGTTCAGTCCGAAAGAGGCACCATACCGCTGCTCGTTGTGCTTGGCGTAGCGAGCATTCACGTTGAGCGTCCATGGCTCTTGACTTCGCTTGGTGATGATGTTGATGACACCGCCAGTGGCATTGCTGCCGTAGAGCGCAGACGCAGCCCCCTTCACGATTTCGATGCGCTGCACGTTGTCCATGGAGAGACGGCTGAAATCTACATCATCCATCGTCTCACCAGCCAGTCGTTCGCCGTCAACCAGGAAGAGCACACCTTGTCCACCGAATCCCGAAAAGTTGAGATGAGTCTGCTGATTCATCGCATACGAGAATTCCACGCCTGGCAGTTCCTGTTGCAGAAGGTCTTGCACGTTGGTGGCATCGAGCCGGGCGATGTCCTTGGCATTGATCACACGAGTCTGTATCGGGGTATCCTTCAAAAACTTCTGGGTACGTGTACCAGTCACTACTACCTCGTCGAGGTCTAACTCGAGTTTTACGGAGTCGGCCTCATTGACTTGTACCATGTCCTTCGGTGCCTTTTCTGCATCGCTATGGCAAATGCCAACGTTGCCAGCCTCAGCCATGGCTACCACTGGAGTCGTCAGCAACATGGAGAATAAAAGATTCTTCATTTCTTCTTTTTTTTAATAAGGATACTTATAGTTGATGGTGAGATAGCACTTTGTTCCCTTCGGCGAGAGATAGTTAACGAGCTGAAGTGCTGCATACTTACCATTCTTCAAGCGGAGGATGAATACGTGGTTGTTAAGCGTGAACAAGGGTGGATATGGTGGTATCTCGATGCTGAGCCATGAGGATAGTACCTTGTTGAGCTTGATACCCTGCGAAGGCACCAGCCCCAGGAGCATCTGACTTTGGTCGGTCCATGCGGCGTTCTCGCTCCATTCGTCTTCTACAAACTCTTTGTTGCGAAAAGTTTCACTGGTCTCTGGCAGTTGGTCCATCGAAGTATAGGTGGTCTCCCATACTGCCGCGCCATTGGTGCGCACGTTGTTGCGATGCACGGCAAAGGTCCAAGTCTCCGGTTCGCCTTGAGCTTCGGTGGGCGTAAAGTAACGGTACTCGTTGTTGGCCAGTCCCGAGCCCAATGCATCAAACCAGTACATGTATTGTCCCGGTTTCTGTGCATCGGTGGCAGCCTGGTGTCCTGCATCGGTGTCGTCCTTGTCGCCTGTTGGTGTCAAAGGGATGGGATAAGCCGTGAATTCGGTCTGCGCCTTGAGCAAGCCTTCGGCATCCTCGTCTATGGTAAGCTGGTGAAGTTGTTCGAGGTCTACATAGTACCAGTCTGTCCAACTGGATGCATCTACCACCACCTGTCCTGCGGCAGGCACAATGGTCTCCTCAGGCTCGTCGTATATGTCACCAAAAATACCATTGCAGGAAGTGAGCATCAAGATGCCCATTCCTGCAATGATACTTATAAGATGATTCTTACTGATTATTTTCTTCATCTAGTTGTTGTTTATCCACTGAGGCTCAGCGGAATCTTAAAGGATTACTTCTTCACAAACTTCTTACCGTTCATGATAACTACTCCCTTGTAGTCATCACCTACCTGCTGCCCCTGCAGATTGAACATCTTACCACAGGTCTTCACAGTGTTGTCCTTGACAGAGGAAATGCCAGTTGACGGGTCTGTATAGAAAGTTGAAGTGATTGGGAAAGGCATCGTGCCCATTTGAAAATTGTTGATGATGTCTGCAATGTTGCTGCCATTGTACTTCACGAGAATATTATTAGGCTTTGCAGTATTAAACCCATAGTCACCATCCATTGGAGAGTTACCCACGGCTTTGAAATGGAACACCAAGCCATCATTGGCATAATCTCGATAGTAACCACCCTGTGTCTCATCATAGGTCAAGCCTTTTACGGTGTAAGTACCAAGAGTAAGATCGCCCATGATAGTATTAGATAGTGCATAGGTAGGCACCTCTACATCTACCTTCTCTACATCACCATCCATATACTTGCGAACATAATAGGTTACGCTTGAATTCTGATAATTATACGCTACGCCTACGCATACATTGATAGCATGAGTTGCTGCCTTAATGTAGTAGCCATCGATGGTGTAGGTAATAGAAGCAGGCATTGTTCCATACTTGAACTCCGCAGTAATCGACAGTTTGCTAGCTGCCTGACTATAAGTACCAGAGAGCTTGCCTGCCACGGTTTTCTCAGCGCCTGAAGCATCTGTGGCAGTGGTGGAGAATTCTTGCTCTGCCATAGTTGCCACACCGTCCGTCATAGAGAAAGCAACGTTTTTAACCACAAAAGATGGAATAATCATCGTAGTGCCACCCATGGTATACTGCATCGATGGGAAAGTGATGTTGCCAGGAGTCATATCGTTCATAGAGAACACCACTGTATCGCTTGCCAATGGCACATCCACGCCAAACATAGCAACCTTCATATCTGCTGCACCGGCAAACTTCATATCATTTGGCATCTGCGCCATCATATTCATCGCCATCATCATGGCGAAAATAAGAGTAAAGATTTTTTTCATTTTTGTTTTTTCTTAATTTGATAGTAAATAATTATTTTGGGGCTGCAAAGTTACGAAGATTTCTCAGCGCCCACAATACCTAAAAATAATGATTTTCTGTAAATCACGGATTTCATCCGACTCTTTTGCAAGACCTAGCCTGCCTGCTCTTCGCCGATTTGGTCTCTACCAGAGTAGAACCAGAAGCCCACGATAAGAACGACGAAAACCACGAGGATGCCTACCATCTCTATTACGTGATTACCTGGATCTACCCAGATTTCCTTAAAGAAGCCATTGCGCGCCGCCACCTCTACAGCTGTCCAGAAAACGATGATAGTGGCGAGCGACATACGAAGGTTTCTACCCCAACTGCCAATGTGCAATTGCTTCTTAAACATGAGTGCCGCACCTATCAGGCAACCGATTGCCACGCCATAGGTTACAGGATGCGTAGTACCCAGGAACACAGGATCGTAGCAGAACATCAATACGAGGTACAAGCCCCACATCATCACGTTCCACTCCATGAAGGTTACGATGCTGGTATGATGCGCCATCGGACGAAGCTCTACCCTATCCTTCACGCCGCAGTGGTTCTGTATCCAGCGGATAAAGTCGCAACCCGTACGGGTGCAGAACACATACATCACTATAAACATCATCCACATTCCAAAGGAGGCAGGCATGATGAGGTACTCTGGACGTGAACCACGAATACTCTTCAGTTGGGCACGAGTAAAGTCCTCCAACGGAGTACCATTGAGAGTAAAGGTATGGTTTACGCCCACACCATTCACGTATTCGGTAGTAGTCTGTACCACACCATTGCCCACAAGATCACAGTGTACTCCGTAACGCTGAGCATAGTAGGCAAAGAGAAACTCCACCCACCCAGTCCAAAACAACAAGGCCCCAGTCATTCCGAATACCGTCTGCTTGGTGTCTCCTTTCACGAAGACACCCCAAATAGTGATAACCAGTCCTACAAAACCCATGGCAAACGCCGAGTAATGGAGCACAGTAGGCTCCAGGAGATGTTCCATGATAATCATGAGCGCATGTCCGAGCGGCATTAGCAATAGAATAATCAACAAAGACCCTACGGTCTTACCTAAATGTATTTTCTCTTTCATAAATTCTTGATAGTATTTGTGGGCTGCAAAGTTACGACTATTTAGACAAATTCGCAATACCTAGAAATCATTATTTTGATTTTTTATATATTGATTTTTGATTATCTGAAGAGTTTTCTGTACCTTTGCGCCCAGAAAAAGGGAATTCAATACATTATTATTATATGTTATCAGATATAGAAATAGCTAAATCCGTGAAGCTCCGCCCCATTAACGAGGTGGCAGCAGAACTTGGCATCCATGAGGACCAAGTAGAAAACTATGGTCGATACATCGCCAAGATTACCACGGGCGATATCGAAAAAAGCAAATTTGAAGGACATCACCTTATCCTCGTCACAGCCATCTCGCCTACCAAGGCTGGCAACGGCAAGACGACAGTCAGCGTAGGTCTCGCCCTCGGCATGAAGGAGATAGGCAAGAAATCGGTGGTGGCACTGCGCGAGCCTTCACTGGGCCCTTGCTTTGGCATGAAAGGTGGCGCTGCCGGTGGCGGGTATGCCCAAGTGTTGCCGATGGAGAAGATAAACCTCCACTTCACAGGCGACTTCCACGCCATCACCTCTGCCAACAATATGATTTCGGCACTACTCGATAACTACCGTTTCCAACACGAGGCCGATGGATTCCGTCTGAAGAAGATACTATGGCGTCGTGTGCTCGATGTGAACGACCGTGGTTTGCGCCGTATCATCACAGGATTGGGCGAGAAGGACGGCATCGAGACCGAAAATGGTTTCGACATCACTCCTGCTTCGGAAATTATGGCAATTATGTGCTTCGCCACAAGCGTAGACGACTTGCGCCGCCGCATCGACAATATATTATTGGGTATCACCGATGACGACAAGCCTTTCCGCGTGAAAGACATGGGCGTAGGTGGCAGTATCGTAGCCCTCTTGCTCGATGCCCTGAAGCCCAACCTGGTGCAGACTACTGAGGGCACACCAGCCTTCGTACACTGCGGTCCGTTCGCCAACATCGCACATGGCTGCAATTCGGTAATGGCTACCGCTGCTGCTCTGGAATATGGCGACTATGCGATTACAGAGGCAGGATTCGGTGCAGACTTGGGCGCAGAGAAGTTTTATGACATCAAGTGCCGCAAGACGGGGCTTCAGCCAGACCTCACCGTGCTCGTGGTTACCCTTCAGGCATTGAAACTCCATGGCAACGTGCCACAGGAGGACATCAAGAAGCCTAACATCGAGGGCATGGAGGCAGGCTATTGGAATCTGGACAAGCATGTACAAAACTTGCAAAGTTTCGGTCAGACGGTAGTGATTGCCTTCAACCGCTTCGCTACTGATACGGACGAAGAAATAGAGGTACTACGCAAGCACTGCGAGGAAGAACTGGGCTGCGGTTTCGCTGTAAACAATGCCTTCGCCGAGGGTGGCAAGGGTGCTGTAGAACTGGCAAACCTTGTGGTAAAGACAATCGACGAGAAACCTTCTGCCCCACTCTACTATGCTTACGATGACAGCGATAGTGTGGAGGAAAAGATAGAGAAGGTGGCTAAGAACCTGTATGGTGCAGGTAGCGTAACCATGAGCGACAGCGCCAAGGCGATGATAGAGGAAATCAAGAAATTGGGTGCAGAGAAATTCCCTGTCTGCATTGCCAAGACACAATACAGTTTCTCTACCGATGCCAAGGCAGTAGGTCCTACCGATGGCTTTGAGTTGCATGTACGCGACATTACTCTCAATATGGGTGCCGAGATGATCGTAGTCATCGCAGGTTTTATCATGCGTATGCCTGGCTTGCCCAAGAGTCCGCAAGCCGAGCGTATCGATGTGGTGAACGGTGAGATTACTGGTCTCTCATAGCAGGAGAAGAAGCGAGGCTAAACTCGCATCCACAATATAACTGATTGTAAAATGAGTTGAGGCGAAGTAATTCGCCTCTTCTTGTTTGTAGTCCTCCCTTGCGCCAGTTCTTGTCCCACCACTCCACGTCAGGACAATTCTCTACGGCGAGATGACCAGCCTGGTCTATCTGCTGGATGTTTTTCCAGCGAGACGATGCGAGCGTGGTAGTGAGGAGATGGAAACCATGCTCCTGGGCATACCTTGCCGCACGGGTGAGACGAAAGCGGAAACAGACGGAACAACGACCTCCTCGCTCAGGTTCCTGTTCTAAGCCTTGGATAGCCTCAAGCCATTGGTCGTGGTCGTACTCATCCTCTACATAGGGCACATTTTGCGCCTCTAGAAATCGCATCAGCTCATGCTTGCGGATATCGTACTCCTGCTGGGGATAAATATTGCTATTACTGAAAAATACCGTGGGTTTCATACCATTGAGCAACATACACTCCACAATGGCTGCCGAACAAGGGGCGCAACAAGCGTGGAGCAACACGGCATGGTTTTCTGCCTTGCTGCCGTCTGGGAGAGTAAGATTTACGAATTTGTCCATCATATAGAAAGTTATGTTTAGCGAGTTTGGTTTATACAAAAAAACAAATGAGGTACAGTCTCTCGACACCCCTCATTTGCCCAAATATATGCGAAAACTGCTGCAAAGATACAACTTTAATCCTAACTACCAAACTTTTGGCAATTATTTTTTTAGAAAAATCAAGCAGCAGCTACTAAATTTAACGTACATTGACAGTTTGCGCATTATCCCTCTTCAGTGTAATAACGGTCATCTCTGGCCATGCTCCCAAGCGGAAAGGGAACGAACCGCCTAGTCCTGCTGACACATACAGCAGTTGGCTGTCCTTGTAATAGGTTCCGCCCCACTCCCTAAACGCCATCTTGGCAGGGGTGAGACTTCCGATGCGCAACTGCCCCGCATGGGTATGTCCGGCAAGGGTGAGTTGGGCACCCGTAGCAAGCACTTCCCTACGCCAATGGTGTGGGTCGTGTGTGAGCACGATTTTGAAACTATCTTTCGCCACCCCCTTCATCGCCTTGCGCAAGTTGCTGCGATTGGTAAAGGGCGGTTGCCCAGCATTTTCTACTCCAACAACTTCTATCGAGGCCATGCCGTGCGAAATGGTATGATGCTCATTCATGAGCTGATGCCATCCCAGTCTCTTCTGATAGTTGAAGAGTTGGCGGCGGTTGCGGCGCAAAGCACCTATGGAGTGCTGGGTATTGTACTCGCAGTAGTCGTGGTTGCCCCACACGGAGTAAATGCCATCGGGAGCATGTAGCTCCGCCAGTTGTTCCAAATAAGGTTGTACCTCTGCCGCAGAATTGTTGACGAGGTCTCCCGTAAACACCATCATCTCCACATTCTCATCGTTGGCTCTCTCCACCATGCGCCTCACGAAGTCGGTGCCTTTAGGAAAACTACCCAGATGAAAGTCGCTGAAGTGAAGTATCTTGTAGCCGTCAAAGTAAGGCGGCAAATGGGGCGAAGAGAAGGTGAGGTACTTCACCTGCAGACGTTTCCACCCCTCCAAGAAACCGTACGCAAACCATCCCATGAGCGCCAATGAGGGCAGAATGGCAAAATACCAAGAAAACAACAGATGACAAGCGATGAACACCACCTTGGGCATCACCGAAAAGAGGAGCACCATAAAAAGGACCCTTACTGAGAGCTTATGCATCCACCCCATCTGCAATCCCAGTTCTGCGAGAAGCAACAGCAATGAGGGTAGCCACCATAGAATAGCGAGTGGCAGAGGCCACGCTGATACGCCCGTATGCCAAAGCCATAGGTCGGGCACGAGAGCGAGCACAACCATACCCACCACATACATGAGCGACCTCCATATCTTACTTATCACCTTATTCATATCTATATCATGCAACTGGCTCCCTATCCTAATGTATCCTTTAGGGAACCATCGCCTATCTTTGTAGAATTTACTGCAAAGATAGGTATTCTTTCCGAGATACACAAATTTACTTATAAAAAAGTTGGGAATGAAAGAAAATTATATTAAATTTGCACCACCAATATCAACTCGGATAAGAATATGAAACAAAACAGACTCTTATTGGTGCTCTTCATGCTCGCCTTGCAGCAATGCCTGATAGCAGCACCCCGTACCCTACGCCAGGCGCAGGCAATCGCTGAACAGCAGGCAAAGAAACAGGGCATCACTGTAGACATGCAGAAGATGACCAAGTACCAAACTCGAACTTCTACGCTGAATACGGCGGAACCAAGCTACTATGTCTTCAACAATGGCAACGACCAAGGCTTTACCATCGTTTCGGGCGATGACCAACTGCCCGAAATCGTGGGTTACTCCGCCACAGGCTCGTTCGATGAAAGCCAAATGCCCGAAAATCTAACAGCCTTTCTGAAAGCATACCAGCAGACGGCAGAGGCCATCATGCAAGAGGATGCCCAAGCCAACCGCTATCTCGCAGAGCGTAAAGCACTGCTAGCCAATACAGCCTACAAACAACCTACAGTAGCCCCCCTGTTGGGTGGCATCAAGTGGAACCAGTTGGCTCCATACAATGACCTCTGCCCTACAGACATTACCAGCAAAACTTCCGAGAAATGCGCCACGGGATGCGTGGCTACCGCCATGGCACAAGTGATGGCGTACTACAAGTATCCGAAGCAGTTGCAGGCAGACATTCCGAGCTACACCACAAGCACATACCAGTACAATCTCAAAATGGTGAGCAAAGGAGCTACATACGACTGGGACAATATGCTGGACGTCTATCCTAGCAAAGGCATATTTACACTAACCCAGAGAAATGCAGTGGCTAAGTTGATGTACCACTGCGGAATGGCGGTAGAGATGGATTACGGTCCATCTTCTGGTGCCTGCATAACACCAGAAGCCCTATCCAAATACTTCGGGTATGACGCAGACTTGATGCAAACTGTATTTCGCGCTCACTTTAGTCTGACGGCATGGGTTAAGATGATAGATACAGAATTGGAGGCGGCACGTCCGATACTCTATGGCGGTGCGTCTAGCGAGGGAGGACACGAATTCGTATGCGATGGTTCCGACGGCAACGGACTCTACCATATCAACTGGGGATGGAGCGGCTATGGCAACGGCTATTACGACATCTCCATCCTAGATCCTGACTATCGCGGAACAGGAGGCGGCACCAGTTCTGATGGTTTCAATCAGGTAGCCGAAATGATTATCGGCATTGCACCAGACAATGGCAAGGAAGACGAGCCTCTCGCTACCCGCTATACCCTGAGTGTAATGGCCGACACTGCACGTACTTGCACAATTCTTGAAGACCAGCGCGCCAATAGTTCGGAGAAATTCATGATAAAGATCAACTCCCATATAGGAAATCATAGCGACTATACTTTTAACGGATTGATTGCCTTAGGTATCCAAAAAGCTGATGGTTCGTACACACCCATTTCAGAGTGTGATAATTTGAATTTAGAAAAAATTCAACTCGATGGGAGATATTCCTACATCGAAGCTACGTATAATGTAAAATATGCTTTCCCTGTAGGCGAAACAACCATCTATGAACTTTCCAGCACAGACGATGGCATCACTTGGCAGCCAATAGCTTACGATGAAGGAACATATCCCTATGTAGTGAATGCCACAGATACCAAGTTGACACTTGTCGGCGAAAAACTGTCTGCTACACTCACAGCAGAAAATGCTCTGCTGAGCGAACAAGAGAATGTGTTCAAATATGCAGTAACCAATCAGAGTAGCCACGAGTATTTTGGCGACATTCTCGTGTATACGTCTACAACCCCTAGCATACCCTCCCAAGCAAAGATAACGGAATACTTCAACATTCCTATCGCCAGCACCATAGAGCGTTCCTTTACCCTGACCCCTACCGCAGGCGACTTATACATCTGGATTGAAGACAGGAATGGAAATCTGCTGGTAGATGCCCAGAAATATACGATTACAACAGGCATAGAGAGCATCAAGACGCAAGACCCTTCTACGCTTTGCATCACAGGCGGCACAGAATCGCTCACGATACTCTCCCCTATCGCCAAGACCATCCACATCTATGGCATCAGCGGACAACGGGTCAAGAGCATCACCCTCCAGCCCTCTATCCCATGCACAGTCAGCTTGCCTTCAGGCATATACGTGGTAGATGGTAAAAAGGTACTGGTAAAATAATATACAATAAGCAAAAGCCTCGCGGCCTCTCATATGATGAGAAGCGCGAGGCTTTTGCTTTGATAGCATGTTTCTCTTTTTACTTCACTAAAACCTTCTGGGGCAATGGCTTCACAGTAGCCGACTGCACAGTGGCTTTTACCACATAGATGCCAGAAACTACGCTCAGAGTGAGACGTTGCTCGTTAGATGGCACAGAACTTTTTACCAGTTTACCATCGATGGTGAAGACTTCCACCTTGGCGAGTTTCTCATCGTTTAGGGCTGCTACCACGAGGGTGCCTGCACTTGGAGAGAAGATACTTACGGGATGAGCTTGCTCATTGCCCTCGATGCGGTCGATACCCGTGGTGCTGCGCATACGGGTGAGGAAGTAGCGACCATGGTCGCCAGCCTCCACATTTACAGCCTCATCGTCGTGCAAAGCCGTATAACTCTTGTCGGCGGCATCATAGAGGTAGAGAGGCTCGGAGAGCTTGGCTATCCCCTGTAGCGAGAGCGAAACCTGCTGCTTGCTCTTTGCCACCACGCCTAGCGGCATCCATGAGATTGCAGGGGTGGCATTCACTGCCACTGCCTGACTAGTGGCTACGGTGTACACCTGCGGAATGTCTTGCAGGTTCTGGTCGCAGAAGATGTCTACGTCCTCATTCTCGTCGTACTCTTCCGAAGCCTCGCCGCTCACTCGGATGCGGGCACTACTCTTATTGCCCTTTGTATCAGTGGCCGAGATGGTAACCACGGGGTTCTCGTAATCGGAAGCCACCACCAGTCCGCTAGTGATGAGTCGGTCCACATACATGGCGGAGGTAAACTTCACCTCGTCTACCGAGGCTCCATCGGTCTTCTTCACGAAGAACGACTGGGTAGGCATGATGGCGAAATCATTCTTGCTGAAATCAGCAGAGGATATCGACTTCACCGTACTTCCCTCCACAATCCAAGCCTGCTGGGCAAGCCCATCATTCACCTCAAAGAATTTCTTCAGCGAGATAGAACAGGTGTAAGGGTTGGCCACAAGATAGAAGCCGCTGCTTCCATTGCCCAGGCTCTGGGTCTTTGTGGCCAAGTGACTCTCTTCATTGTTGTATGCCACGAGCAGTTTGCCGTGACCAGTCTTCGATATCTTTATCGAATTAGATGTTATGGTATTATCCTTATAGTCGTAATACTGATAGCTAGTATCCTCCTTCGGCAATCGCAGGAGGGCGTTGGCTGTCTGGTCTTTGGGCAGCAATGCATTGCCGGCCTTGATGCTGAATCCGCCGAAAGTACCGTCGGCAGCATAGCTTTCGTCCACCTTATTATATATATGGCTCCAGTAGCCCATCGCCAGGTCTATATCATCTGTCTTGGCCTCCGATGGATAATGCGAGGCATCATAGTTGCCGCTGGCAGCGATTTCCTGCACACCGCTCTTCTCCCAAGCTCGCTGGTAAACGGGATAGAGTGAACGACTATAAACTGCCGTACCCTCAGCCTTGTCATCAAACTTGATGTCCTTAAAAGCCTCGGTCTCTTGTCGGCCGTTGCTCGAAGGCACGTACATATCGCCCGCGTAGATATACTCCAGTGGCGAACTCATCGTATACCAGGTGTTGGGCTTCAACTCCTTCTCCACCCATGCCTTGTCGTAAACCAAGTAGCACTGGTCGCGAAGCTCTGCCTGTGGCTTGAAGTAAATCTGATGGCAGGTGTTGCCATAGAACTTCTCGCACTTCAAGTTGCCCGAGGCATCGAGTCCCTTGTTGGTGTCGCTCTCGTCCCAGTAGGCCATGATGTCATACTGGATGTTGTCGGTCGCCACATTGCCCTTTGCGTTGGTGAGCTTGGTGGCGATGCCGTTGCTGCTACGTGTCACGATGTTGCCGAGATCGGGGAAAGGAAGTCCCTGGAGGTCGGCGATGGTCACCTTGGTGAACTTCATCGGCACGTAGTTGTCGATGGTCGGAACGGCAACAGTCGCCGTGCTCTTGATGCTGGCGTTATTCTGATAAGGCTGGTATTCTGTATAGTCGCTCTTATACAGTTCGCTCGCATTGGATCGGTGCCAGTTGGCATCATTGTTCCAGTTGGCGTTGCCCACACCCAGCGATGGATACCACGTCACATACTCTGGCACTATCTTCAGTTTGAGATAACTCTCGCCAGGGCAATTCGTGGTTGCCTCGCTCGCCCCTCTCTTCTCGAAGACGAAGCGAAGCTCATACCAGTATCCCTCATGGAACTTTTCTATCGCATCACTCTCAAACTGGAGGTCGAGGGTTGACTGCGTACCTGCAGAGAGGGAAGCCAGCTCATTGCTTTTCAGCGTAGCCACCTTCTGCGACTTCATCTCGGAGGTGAAGGTAGGATCGTTGGTGGTAGACACATACACATTCTTACCGTCTTCTGCCGTTGCAGATGTTTTGGTATCATCCATAAAGGTGAGCGCATTGGAGAAGGATTTGCCATCTCCATCCGTCGTACTATGCAGAGGTACCTGCAAATACCCGCTTTTGTTTTTCAAAGCTGAGAGCTGAGGCAAGCCTATGCGAAGCGAAGCTTCATAATCGCTATCATTGAAAGGATATTCCACGTCGTTGAATCCGAAGTTGAGTTTCGGACCGTCCTTCATCACTCTGATTTCTACTGGTTCGGCGGCAGAACAGAGTAGATAGGTTACACCATTCAGTTCAACTGGGATATAGCCATCTTCATTCTGCGTGCCTTCTGGCTGCATATAGATCTTGTGCGTCGTGCCCAACGTCAGTTTATCCTTACTGATAATAATAGAGGTGCTTGCCTCCGTATTCAACTTATTGGTTGATTCCGTCCCATCAAGATACCAATAGAACTTGATGCCATCCAATGTCACCGTACCGCCATTTGATGGGTCGGCGGTGGTCAACTTGCCCCGAATTGTTACGCTATAGTCATCACTATTACAAGGCACCTTGTAGTTGGTCACGACATTGCCTTTTGTATCCGTAATGACTGGAGTCTGACTAGCCAATTCAAACCAGTCGCTATAGATAGAACAAACTGCCGATGGATTTCCCCAGCTAGCGCCCTCGGTGCTTGCGGGGTCGCTGGTGGAAATAGCTACGTAATATTTCTTACCCAAAGACAATGGGAAATAGCTGTTGCTGAGTACGAGATACGTCTCTCCAGCCTCATCAGTCTCCAACATTTTCACACCATCTACAGTATACTTGCTGCAAGTCTCCTCTGAGTCGAAGATATTGACAGTGCCATAACTATCGCCTCTGCATGAAAAATTCTTCGATGCATCTTCGGTATTCACCTGAGTCGTCTTGTAATAATCTTTACCCGTTACAGGCGTACCATCCTCATTCACAAATCTAAAGTATATCTTGGCTTCGTCAGCAAATCCAGTGATGGCCTTCAGCGTTTCGTGGATGGCACGTATCTTCAGTTTGATATTACCCGTAGAGGAGTTACCACAAGCAGGACGGTCTTGTGTCACCTGCACCTTGGCTGGCTCCTGATAGATGCGAATATCATCGATGGCGTAGTCGGCACCATTCGTATTCTTACAATAGTTGTCTATCACAATACGGAAGTCGGAATAATTCTCCACGCCAGCATCCTGCTGGAGCACCACCTTACCGTATACTTGATACCATACGCCCATTTGTAAAGATCCATCTACATTGTTGCTGAAATCACCAGATGAGAAGGAATGGAGCAGTTTCTGTGTCTTCACGTTTCCTTCTGCATCATAGTCCATACCATAGAGCTTGAATATCACCTGCGGGGATTCCTTGCCGCTGCTTGTCATATCCGCCACTGCTGCAGAGAAAATCAGCTGCATACCGGCACAAAGACTGGCCTTGAAATCTGCCTGGGCTATCTGGCGGCTCTCGTCGGAGGCATCCACATAGAGGAAGTGACCATACTGGGCACCATTGGTCGACTCGTAGGTCTTGTCATAGAGGGTGGTACCCGTATGCCACCAAGTATATCCACTACTCTCATCGGAAATTCCCGATAAGTTAGCCGACTTATACAAACCGAAGTCACCATGACCTGGGGAGTGACGTTTCAGATAGGTGTCTGCCGCATCATAATCTATAAGGTCTCGATAAACAAATCCGTAAGCACGGCGATTCCACTTAGACGGCAAGCGAGCTTGGTTGTCATCGGCGTTGGTTGGTGCCGACAAAGTCAATTCATCGTCATCATCGTCGAATGAAATGGGTTTGGTGGCCAATGAATAATGCTCATCGAGATAAGACACCGTACGGCTGCTCACTCCTCCCTTCAGCATTTGTTCCTTCGTCATCGGGTGGAAATCCATAAAGCGAACCTCGAAGTTGGCTACGGGGCATCTCTTATCGTCGGAAGAGACAAGATAAGCCACTACGTAAACGGAAGAACCCTTTGTGATGGTTGGCCCACCAAGATTATCATTCGAGCCATCGACAGCTTTCCAGCCATAACTAGATGTAAGCTCCGAGATTTTCAAATCATGGAAACGAGCAGCAGTAGTTGAGGAACTATTGTCGTTCAACTCACAATATTTCGTCATATTTTCATCATACACTCGCCAAACTACTTTACTTGCTTTCTTATAGCTATCTGTATCAAAGTCAGTCGCTGCGATTTCCTTTTTATAGACATTCTTCTTCAGTCCTTCATCCGTCATGGGATAGAAGGAGTACCGGCTCACGTCGTTGAGGTTGAGACGAAGGGAAGTAACAGAGTTATTGTCTTTATATCCAAACGTCACTTTCTTGTTGTCCTCGTAAGTTACATCTCCTGTAGAAGTACTGTTGCACAAAGCCGTCTTAATATCATCCGCTATCTGCTTGCGCGGCTTGATTTGGAAGATATAACGGATAGAAAGGGTCGGCTCATGGAGCAAATAGGTCTTCGAGTCATCCATACCATCGATGTATCGGCTCACATCACAGGCTACGGTTGTTCCCTCCCAGCCCTCAGTCATTTTAGAAGTGTCAAAGTAGACACCTACCAGCTTGCTGCTAGGACTATTTCCAATATTGTAAGCAAAGAGCCCTGCATTATCCTTCTCTTGGAGTTCACTCTCCGTATCGCTACACTTCACCAAATAATCAGATGTCTTGTCGGTAGCATAGTCGTACCATCGGAAGTATCCGCGAGGCTCCAAGTTATTGCTTCCACCACTTGCATAATTCTCCAAAGGCAGCACGAGCAGTACCTTGTCATCACTATTATCCACATAATAATGATACTCCCACTCATAGGTCTTCTGGTATTTTTGTCCATTAACCTCCTGCCAGTCGCCCGCCTTATTGGCTACACCTTCGTAATGGGTGAACTTCAAATCAGAGGCTTTGATCAATTCCGTAGTTACCTTTGCCTTGATAGTGGGGTCTTTTGTGACAGCCTTGCTCTCACTTAATGTCGGCTTCTCATTCGACAAATAGAACTGCAACTCATACTGAGAAATATCTGTGCCAGAAGGAGCCTCTATCTTTAAATCTAGTGAATGCTTGCGGAAACCAGTGTTAGTGAGGAAATAAAGATGATTATCGTCATAATAATAGTTTACATAATCACTAGCAAAACCAGAACCATGAGTAGCTTCATCGTAATCTGTCGTACTATATTGTTTGCCATAATAAATCTTCCAACTGCTGATATTAGCTAGTGTATGAGTAGTCTTATCTACCACATCCATTCGTACATAGACCGCTCCACCAGTTGGCAAACTAGAGTCAGTCCAATCGTCATTCTGCGTAGCCCACTGGAACTTGGTATAAACATACTTAACCATAGACACCGAAACAGATTTGTCTGTGCCTATGACACTCTTGCCGCTAAAGTCATTCTCCGCATAATCAGAGCTGAGCGTTGTATCGCCCCACGAAGCCCCGGGCAGCAATGCGAGCATGGCCACCAGTACATATTTTGCAATCTTATTGAAAATCCTTGGCTTATTCATAAGCTTGTATATTGTTTTAATGAATATTCTATATCTATCGCTATTGGTCCTCTGAGCATTCCTGCGTACTCCCGTTAGGCGTTACCCCGTTAGGCGTTCCGACGGATTTGTAATCCGTCGTTAAAAAAATGTCCCAACCGCCGCGTTGCGGATTTGTAATCCGCATAATCAATAATCGGGGGGAGATGGGGGATTACAAATCCCCCCTAACAGTGGTCGAACCTTTTTTATCTGCGGATTACAAATCCGCAGAAACGCCTCACGGAAGCAGGAACGCCTCACGATTATTCATAGCGATAGTATTTGCGTATATAATATTTACGAGCGGCGAACGACCTCAAATCCTTGGTAAACAAGATTTTGTATACCAATGACTTCGAGTCATTGACGGGAACCGTTACCTTATAGAGGGCAGACTGCTTGTCGGCTTTGTCATCATTGAATGTACCCTCGAAATAGCCTGTCGTCGAGTTCCACGATGGAAGCGACTTGAAGACGTTCAAGGCATTGGTTTCTGCGGCAGTCGCATCTGCCATTCCCTCTTCCCGGATAAGTTCCCACTTGATCTTTGTATTGTCGATGTCCGAGACCGCAGCATCTGTTGATGCAGAAACCACGGTAGGCTGGATATGAAATTCCTCTTCGGGGTAATAACAAGTATAGGAGAGCGTGGTGCCATTGTCCGTTACCGACGGATACATGCCTATCGCCGAGAATGCCTCTACCTTGAAATTCAACTTGTAGTCGTCGAGCGTGATGGGCAGGATGTGATGGTCGTTGCGGGCTATCGTGGTCCAGTCCTTGAAGAGGGCGTAACGTTTCACGACCGAGGAGGTGTTGAGGTTCACGATGAAATACTTCGAAGTATTGCCTGCCGCGCTCTCGTTCACATAGAAAGATACATCCGTCGTTGTGGTGCTGGTATTGGCAGCAATGGTCACTGCCGTAGATGGTGTATAGGTATAAATTCCTGTCTTGGCAGTAGTTGCGAGATTAGGCTCGCAAGCAATATTATCACTGCTGCCATCTGTATGCTTCGGAAGCAGCATGATGTTGGCATCATCGGAAGAAGCATTCTGCGTAATGTCGCTGATAGAAATATCATGAATCGTCAAAGCCGTAGAAGTAGGATTCTTGAATTTCAAAGTTACCTTGGCGAGCATTCTCACCACCCAAAGGGTCGTTACATCAGTCGTGCCATCGGCATTGACTGTCACTTCCTGCTTGTTACTCATCGGGATGCCCTTGCTATCGGTGGCATTGACATCGAAGCCATTGCCTGCCATCTTCCAAGCCTTGGAGTCGAAATCGACAGAAGCATTCTCAGAGATGCCTAACTCAGTGGCCGTGAGATTGGCGAAGGAATACACTTGATAAGTACCGGCAGAGAGATTCTTGATGGTGACTTCATCCTGTATACGCTTGCCTTCAGCCACAGCTGTATTTTCCTCAAACGCCACTACCTTGCCGCCCAGCACGAACGCCACCACCCAACTCTTCATGTTCTCGGCATCCGTGCCGTCTTCCCATGTTGGCGTAATGGCTCGCGATGCGGCTGGGGCGGAAGTAGACAGCGTCATATGGACAGTCAGCTTGCCCTTCGCAGCCTCTCCCCCACTGTTTTCAGGGTCAGCACTATCTGTAGCACAAGCCGTGAAAAAGGCCAGCACTACCAGGAATAGCACCGTATATTTCATCCTTAACGTTTTCATCATCTTTTACTTTTATAAACTTGCATTACATGGTAGTTTCCTCATGGGTATAGGTAGCCCACTTGCGAACTTGGATTTTCAGTTTTAGTCCGTCTGGCCCTTTGCCCTGTATGCCCTCTATCTTTACTCGATAGATATTGTTGCGCACGATGCCATAGTGCATAGGGTCGGTAGTCGTGCCAGAACCTGATGGATCGCTGTGGCGAATCACATAGGGATATTCCTTAGCTGTGCCAGTGGCGCTCGCCTTTGGTTTCACATTCGTTGCATCCCAAGCATCTGCATCATAATACTGCCCCTTGAAAAGCAAGCCCGTGGAATAATCCGTAGAATTATCTGTCGTCGTATTCTCCATCACATAGTCGAGAATAAAATACTTATCCGTTTCGCCAGTAGATGTTGTTTCCTTTACTTGATAGAAAGTCTCTGTTCCTTGGGCTGCACTTCTGGCAGTAGGTGTTTCTGTGGAAGAAGAGGATTTCGTCAATGGACAAACTACATAATTGGTTGTTTTCTTAGAGGTGGCATCCATGGTCTCTTCTCCGAAATAAGTGATGTTCGTCAAATCGGCAGTCGTAAAAGTCCGCTTGATAAAATACTCACCCGACGTAAGCACATTCGTGGGCACTACCTTCTCTAGCTTAAATCCACCAATCACATTGTTCGATGCATCCGTCACATTATAATAATACCCTTGGTCAGCAGTTGAATACGTGGCATTCGGAACGATGTCAATACGAGCAGCCAGACGCTCCACGTCGGCACTCACCACATAAGGGTCGGTCTCCGTTCCCTTGCCTTCCTTGAAATCCAAGGTAGCATCCTTGTGAGAACTCATCACGAAATCGGAGAAAGCTGAAATTTTGGAGGCATCTCTTGAAAAGACATTCTTTATCAAGATGTCTCTCACCTCATTGACGGTCTTCTCTTTATACGTCGATAGTTCATCAGAATTGGCAATAACAAGTACATGCAAGTTCTTCTTGCTCACAATAGTCTTATCCACTTCTTGGGCTGACGTTTTCCATACCGCTTTTTCTCCTTCTGTAGAAGAGGTGAGCGTATTAAAGGTACAGATATATTCTATCTTCGCATTCGTGTCCGTCAGGTCACTCTTGTCTGATGAATAGAGCAAGACGGTCAGTTTCTTGATTTGGTTTTCATTTTCCATTCCCCCTTCTCTACCGTCGCCATCCTCACCACCATTGGGCCCAGACGAAGCCCTTGTGGTTTCAGTTCCCTCCACAGTTACCTGCAACCGCAGGTAGGCCGTGCTCAATTGACCATCGGGCACAGGCGCATCGGAAGCCGAGTCGCTTGCACAAGAAGCCAGCGACAGCACCAGTCCTAGGGCTAGCAGCAGGGGGATTGTCTTAAAATATCGCAACATCTTCTTTTACTTTTACATATGTCTTAACTCCTTTAACTCCATAACTCCTTAACTCCTAGAAGTCTTAATTCAGTTCCTCAAACTGCACCCTGCGACTCCAGCTCAGCGCATTCACACTGATGGTGATATAGCAGTATTTCAACTTGCCGCCCTGGATGAAGAACTGGAGCTTGTAGTCGTAGGCTCGGTCGAGAAACTCCTGGGCACTGTAGGTGTACTCCTCGCTGGTGCGTAGGCGACTCAGGAGGTCGGGCAGATTCACGTTCACCACCGTCTTGCCGGTTTCCTTGCTCGTAATGAGCAGTCTGCCGTCCTGACTGATGTCCTCGTGCTTCAGGATGCGGGAGGTCATGAAGTCGGCGTGGGCTGTCTTGCCCTGCTCGGTCTCGTCGAGCGTGTTCCATTGGGCGTGAGGGGTATAGACCAACTTACGGCTCTCATCGAGGGAGTTGTCCCACAGGATGCGGGCATTATGGTCTTCGATGGTCATCTCGTAGTTGGCGATGTCCATGTCCTGCGGCGAGTCGAGGTCGCGGAGGGCGACATTGATTTTCTTGGTGTCACGAACCAAAGGGATGGTGGCGTAGGCGGGCTGGGAAGCCGACACCTCTACCCCATCGAGCAACTTGCCGTGCCAGAGGGTGTCGAGGGGCAGATTATTGTTTACCACCTCGTCGTAGTCGCCCCGACTCTCGTGGTCGAGGTTCACCTCCAGTTTCTGCAGGTTGTCTGTCTTGGCCGACGGTTCGGTGCGAACGAACTTAGCACGAGAGGTCTGCAGCTGGTCGGCATAAGCATTCTGCCCAGCGAGGGCGAGAAACTGATACTTCCCAGCTGGCAGATTCTCAATGTGCATCGCATAATTTGGATCTTTCAGAGGCGACGACAGCGCAGAATTAGTCTCTGTCTGAGAGGTAATGAATTGGCCATTTTCGTCGAATACGTAGAGGGTGACCTGTCCCACATGGTCAGAGAACATGTCGGCCCGCTGCAAGTTGTAGTCGTACTTGAATTTCACGTATACTCCATTAGGACAGTCGCTGTAGTCTTGATGCCAGTAGTCGTGGCACGAGGTGGCGACTGTCAGGATGATGGCCGCAGCCATCACCCCCTTCATCCATTTACTTATCTTCTGCGCTATCATATCGCTTCCTTTATAATCAACACGTTTTGTAATATATATTTGTTGCTTATTCACCGAGCACAGTGCCCTGTGTACGTTTAGCCCATGAGAGGACATTGATCTTTACTGAGATGTATCTCTTCAAGTTGTCGTCTGGGGTTCCATCATGGTTCACGTCGAGTTCCTCTGGAGTAGCTGCACCCAAACGGCTTACGCCTGTTACGTCAAGGTCGTACCAGTTGTTGCGGAGCACACCGTAACGACCGAGCCAGTTCTTGTCGGCTGTAGCCTCTGGGTAAGAAACGCCGTCCTTGGTAGATGCATTCCATGGAGTCAAGTCATCACCGAAGTGCTTGATGAGAATGGTATAGTAGCTATAACCTCCCTTATACTCCACTACCTTGATGTTGTTGGCAAGAGCAGCCAGAGTCGCTTCATTAATTACATCCGCTGTAGTTGCAGCACCTTCAGATGGAGTAAATGTCAAAGTAAGTTTGCTGAACGATACAGCACCAGCCTTGTCGCTGAACTCTACATCACTTACAGTAATCTTACCTGATGTAGAAACTTCAGGGAAGTATGCCTTCTTCAAAGCATCCTGAGTATTCTCAGCCAAGAACTGGTTGCCTACCTTAATCTTGGCATTCGCCAAATCATAGATCACATCCTTACCACCATTGATGGTATAGAATGTATCACCTGTATAGTCCTTTGGAGTAATCTTCATCTTCACGATGGCACAGGTGGTATTACGAACATCCTGATGAGCTACATTAAAGGTATTCTCATAGCAATAGGTAGAACCATCCTTACTTAAAGTCAACTTTTCATCTGTCATGTTGTACTTTGAGTCTGAGAATGGAGCCTCAACGTTATAGTTCATATCCTCACCCCAATAAGTACGATACTTGTTGGATGCAGGATTGGAAGAAGATGCGGTCTTGATCAAGTTGATACCTGCGAAACGATATGGGTTGGCAGTATAAGCTGTCTTGTCTGCTCCATCTGCGAAATCTATACCATCAGAAGCCAAAGACTTCCAACCGTTAGAGAACTGACGAGACAAATAAGAAGCCTCGTTGGCATTGGCCAAGCCCCACTTTTCCAATGAATAGCCGAACGCTTGAGCTGTTTCACCATTGGTAGAGATGGTCTCTGAAGAAGTACCAGTACCCGACTGCTTCAAAGAAACCTTGGCAGCCAAACGCTCTACGAAGATATCTGCAGCAGGATTAGCCTCAGCCTCAGCCTTAGTCTTGAATACAGATGCGGTAACATCAGCCAAAGTGGTAGCATCATCAAATGTGGCAGAACCAGGCATGGTGACAACAGGAGTATTGGTCATCATCAAATTACCTTCTGTCAATGTCCCGCTGATATTTGTCTTCGAGAAAGTTTCATAGTTGCCTGTGAAAGGTGTTCCATTGATTTTCAAAGAATGGTCGGTTTCTACGGTCATGCTAGTACCTTTGTTTACAACAACATAGGCATAGATGTTTCCAGCGCCAGAAACGGCATTGATTTCCTGTACCTTAGAGAACTGGGTAGAAATCTGCTTGTTGGCTGCGACCTTGTCTTCTTTCAAACCATCCAAGTTATAGGCACCCTTGAATACAGCCTCAGACTCTGAGCTACCCACAAAAATCAACAATGCGGCGTCATTCACTTTATATTCATTCTCGGTACCATCATCCGTGTTGTCATTGGCACGAGTAACATTGCCCTTCTGTGTAGGCAAATTCAATGTGATGTTGACATAACCTTTACCTGTTTCATTGGCACCAGTATTGCCACCTGCCAAATCATCATTGCTTGAGCATGAACCGAGCATCAGACCAACCAATGCTGCGGAAAACAAAATTGTTTTCTTCATAATCTTAAAAAATTAAATGTTGTTTATTACTTTTACTTATACTTCTGTCTATTATAAAAAAGGGGTCAATTACCCTTCAGCTCGCTATACACTTTGCGCGCATTCTCTGCCTCGGCACTCTTGCCGGCCTTGTCGAGATAAGGCTTCGCACCATCGGCATCGCCAGCGTTCAGACGGGTGATGGCGGCATTGAGGTTGGCGGTCTCGTTGTCGGGGAACATACGTACTGCCACTTCCATTACGTCGTTAAACTCCTTGCTGCCAGGCTCGTAGGTCTGTGCCACCATGAACATCTCCTCCTGGCTCAACTGCTGGGGCTTCGTCTTGATAATCACCTTTGCCTCCTCCACATCAAACGGCTTTACCTTGTAGGTGATGTGGTAGTCGCTATGGCGAAGGGCAGGATACCAAGTATCGAGCATGAAGCGATATTCCGATGGATATAGTTTCTTGATTTTCCACTCGCGGGCATCCGGGTCTAGATTCTTCTCGTCGATGATGGCGAGAATCTCCTGCTTATGCTCCAGATTGCTCTCCTGCACATAGTTGCGCAGACCGTCCCAATCCTCGGCGGTGGAAGAAACGGTGAAAATGTCGTTGGGGAGGTTCACCATGCGGCGCACATACTCCGTAAGCGTTTTGGCGCGGTTCTTGGCGAGATAGTCATTATGGCTATAGGGGCTCTCGGGCGAGGCATAGCCATGGATATTGATGCTGCTCACCTCCAGGTTCTTGTCTTCTTTCAGGGCATTGATGGTTCGCACAATGCTGTCGAGCTGGGCTGGGTTGCGACGATAGTCGGCATGAAGTTCGATGCGGTCTACAGGGAAGTCGATGTAGGCGCGCTTGTCAAGATGGCGCACCTTGACAGCTTCCACGGCAGGACGAACGAAGTCTACATGCGGCTGACGAGTCTGGCGGACAGGAATATCGGTACCATCCTCCAAGTCGCCACATCCACAGAGGTCCTCGTGCATGTTGAGGTCGAAGTTCTTCACCTGTTTCGAGAGGGGCACGGTGGCCTGATACTTCACGGTCTGCGCCTCCTTGTTGTTGCGGCGCACCACAAGGGCTTGGGGCGAGAGGGCTAATTGCTTCTTGCCCACGCCTCGGTCGTACATGATTTGTTGGCGACGGCCATTGATCACAATCTCGGGCATTTTCTCCTTTCCATTGGCTGTCGTAATCATCGGGGTGTAGATAAGTTGCGAGTTGGTGGGCAACTGAAGCGAGTCGAGACAGAGGTCCATAGCCACTGTCAAGAAACCATCGTGGCGGCTCATCTGTACGTTGGACACCTGAATCTTGTTGGAAGCCAACTTCACCTCCTGGCAATCCTGTGCCAAGGCAGTGGCGGGAGCCAGCAATGCCATATATAATAAGGTGTAATTCTGGAAATCTTTCATTTTGTCGATAGTATGTGGGGGTTAAAACATATAGATGAGGGAAAGGGCAGCCTTGGTAGGACCTACATAGTGGTCGTGGGAACGTCCTTCTTTCTCGCCACAGTTGCCACACTTAAACTTGTCGTACTGGATGTAGTCGTAGCCGATGCCCAGCGAAGCCTCGAAGTTCCAGTGCTTGGAGAGCGGCCACTGGTAACCAGCGGTGACACCACCCCCTACGTACCATCCCTCGTAGCGATGGTCGCGAAGGTCTTTCTTCAGACCAAAGGGCAACTTCACACCACCGGCGTTAAACTGTCCGCCCATGGCATGGACACCCAGAAACCAGCCGTTGAAGCTCTGGCAGAACCAGTAGCGATACTCAGGTTGCAAGAGCCAGTGGCGGATGCTCGACTGATCGCCTCCAGACTGTTTCCAGGGATTGAAGCCGAAGAAGACCTGTGCGGTATGCTTTCGGCCTACCGCAGCCTCTAGTCCGATATTGGGTGTAGTGGTAGCCCAATAAAGGAAATTTGTTTTTGCTCCGATGTTTTGTGCATGACTAGATAAAGTCACTAACATGAGAAACAAAATAGCTAATGATATTCTTCTCATCATCTTTTACATCTTTTATTTATGAATAATAGGTATTATCTTATCTATTAATAATCTTTACTTATACTGGTGCCTACTATGGGCGATTCGCATATTTTCTGTATCGGTCTTACTTTTTAGCTGTTAATTTGTTGTAAAGCCGCTGCAAAGTTATATAAAAAAGCCGAATAGGGGGGGTAAAACGTTAAGTTTGGTTAAGAGAAAGGAATTTGACCGATTTATCCTCCCAAACAGGCTAAAAAAGTACTTTTTTGACGTTTATCAGGTCTTTTATAAGTCAAAGGGGGAAATTTTGTTAGATACAACAGGCACATCAAAATGAAGCCAATAAACTTTAACTTTATTTATTTTGCCATCTCACCGCTTTGTATTAACTTTGCAATCCGAACCACCCCACCCTGTCGAATATAGTTAAAGGCTCCCAAAGAATCATGGCAAGAAAACTAAGAAAGAAACGCATCGCCGTCATCCTCACCACCTTTGTGGGCATCATCGTATGGTCCACCCACAGCTGCGTGTCGCGCTGCACCTCGTCATCATCCGACAAGGAGAAGGCGGCCGACACCCTGCCCAAGGTGCATCTCAACGATACCATCACCAACCGACTCACCGACGGAAAGGAATACCGCGAGATGGACTCCGTGGTGGAGCGATACCTGAAGCGATGGGAGATAAACGGCGCACAACTCGCCATCACCCGCAACGACTCGCTGCTCTATGCCCGCGGCTTCGGATGGGCAGACAAGGAGAAGGGCGTGAAGATGGAACCCAACATACTGATGCGCTTCGCATCGGTGAGCAAGCTCATCACCGCCACGGGCATCATGAAATTGTGCGAGATGAAGAAGTTGCAGCTCAGCGAGAAGGTATTTGGAGCAAAAGGCATCCTCAGCGACACCACCTATAATAATAGCATCAAGGACCAGCGATACTACGCCATCACCGTGGAGCAACTCCTGAGGCACCAGGCTGGCTTCAACAACTATGCCGGCGACCCCGT
>CAVKLF010000014.1:0-29451 GCA_963657075.1 bacterium
GTTGGCACTGGCTGCGTTGAGCATCACGTTGCGGTTGCCCTCCTCCTTGGAGCTGGCGTTGTCGTCTTGTGCGAAAGCACCTGAAACATTTACCAATGAAAGTGCAAGCACCATGGCTGCGCTCTTTCCATAAAATAAGGTGTTCATAAATCTTGCGTTTATTAATTGTTAGCGTTATTTTTGATTTCTGCCGCAAAATTATATAAAGGTCTGAACACCTGAGATAAAAATCCTTTCATCGGGTGAGAAAATCCGTTCATCGCAACAAATTTGTTAGCGGATGAACGAAAAATAGTGGGCTTCAACAACTATGCAAATCAAAATTTCTTCCCCAAAACGACAGTTATATCAAATATTTCCATTATCTTTGCAAAAAGAATAAGAAAGAAAGGAATCATTCATCATGGAACAATCCAAAAGAGTACCATACGGAGTATCTAATTTCGTTGACATCATCGAGCGAAATCAGTATTATGTCGATAAGACGATGTATCTGCCTTTGTTGGAAAAAGAGGCAGACGCACTCTTCTTTATCCGTCCTCGCAGATTCGGAAAGAGTTTGCTGATAAGCATGATGCGTGCCTACTATGACATCGGCATGACTGGAAGATTCCAAGAACTCTTTGGCGATCTTTGGATTGGCTCGCATCCTACCCCACAACAAGGCAAGTACCAGGTGCTATACCTCGACTTCTCTAAGATAGGTGGCGGCATCAAACTGTTGGAAGACCGATTCAATGACTATTGTGGTCAGTGCGTCGATTTCTTTGTCGATACCCTCTACAAGGATTACTATACCCCAGAGGCTATCGCCAAGATAAAAGGCATCAACTATGCATCGGGCAAGCTGAACGCCCTCAGCATGGAGGCGCAGAAGAACGGTTACCAACTGTTCCTCATCGTGGACGAATACGACAACTTCACCAACGTGGTGCTCAATGAGCACGGCGAGGATGTGTATTGGGCATTGACTCATGCCAGCGGTTTCTACCGTGAGATTTTCAAGGTATTCAAGGGCATGTTTGCTCGCATCTTCATGACAGGAGTAAGCCCTGTCACTCTCGATGACCTGACCAGCGGATTCAATATCGGATGGCATATCTCCACCAAGGCACCTTTCAACCTGATGCTTGGCTTCTCTACCGAGGATGTGAGAGACCTATTCACTTACTATAAGAATTCTGGCGACTTGCCTGCCGACACGGATGTCGAGGCTATTATCAAGGACATGAAGCCTTGGTACGACAACTATTGTTTTGCAAAGAGCGCATTGAGAACCCAAAGCAAGGTTTTCAACTGCGATATGGTGCTTTACTATCTCCGCAATTATATGGAGACTGGCGAAGCTCCTGAGCAGATGATAGACCCTAACACCAAGACCGATTACAACAAGATGAAGAAGCTGCTCCAGCTCGACAAGTTGGATGGCGACCGCAAGGGCGTCATCATGACGATTGCGGAAAAGGGAGAAATCGTGGGAAACATCGAGGAGTCTTTCCCTGCCAAGGCCTTGACCAATCCAGAGATATTCATCAGCTTGTTGTTCTACTATGGTATGTTGACCATCAAGGATACCTTTGGAGACCAGTTGATTTTAGGCATCCCGAATAATAATGTACGCAAACAATACTATAACTACCTGTTGGAGCAGTACCAAGAGGACAAGTATATCAACATCTCCAACCTCAAGACCATGTTTACATACATGGCTTTCGAGGGCAAGTGGAAGGAGTGCCTGGAGTATATGGCAAAGGCATACGCCGAAGTATCGTCCGTTAGGGATGGCATCGAGGCAGAGCGCAACTTGCAAGGTTTCTTCATGGCATATTTCAGCCTCAATAGTTATTACTATACTGCCCCAGAGTTGGAGCTGAGCCATGGCTATTGCGACTTCTTCCTCCTGCCAAACTTGACTCACTATCCTACCAAGCATAGTTATATCATCGAGTTAAAGGTCTTGTCGAAGAAAGAGTTCGATGCCATGACAGAAGATGGCAAGATGACCAAGGGAGCGAAGCAATGGCTTGATGCTGTAGAGCAAATCAAGCATTATGCCCAAGCTCCGAGAGTAGAGGCATTGCGCCAGGGCACGACACTCCATAAGATTATCATGCAATTCAAAGGTTGGGAACTTGCTAAGATTGATGAGGTGAAAGAATAATCGCCTAAAGATTTGGTGATTTGGATAGAAAAACGTAACTTTGCACCCAACAAGTTCGGAAAAATGTCATTTTTGACACAAATCCGAAGTTAACAGTGTATTTTCATGAAAATAGAAAGAGACAATAAAGGAAATGAGTTCATACTAAACTGCGCATCATATAGCCAGTTCGCATAAACTCATTTTTCATGTAAGTTTGTACTCTTATATTTTTCCACCATAGCAAAAGCCTTCCTGCTAAATTATGACTGTCTTTGTGTGGATTTTACCTAGCTCACCATTTTGGCTTGCCTCTATCCAGTTGATTTTAAACTGCTCACCATGATGCTTTGCCAACATATCTTTCTCATTGGCATCTTGATATACAGGCATATCCATCAAGCCATTCCAATTCAGATTCTTCATCTTGTAAAAGTTGAGGCAGATGGACTTGACTACCTGCTTGAAGGTAATAGTGAGACCATTACGACTATAACTTTTGTCGAGCAAATCATTAGCCCAAGCTGGCACAAGTACAAGATTCCAAAGGTTGGTAAACTTGATAGGGTCGTATGCCTCGCCCCAAATATGGGAAATCTTGTAATACTGAAAGATGCTGCTCTGCCCTTGACTTACCGTATAACCAAATTTATCCTTGATGAGACTTCTCACCTCATAATTTCCATCCTTGTCAATTTCCACAGGATGACCTTTGTAAGTAATGGAATATGTGTTTTCACTCTGCTTCTTTATCTCATCTTTGCTCATCCCTGGGTATTGTTTCTTATAGGTTTCAGTCCAGCGAGCAGGAAGCTTGTCATTTTTCAGATAAGCACCTCTGATGTTATCATGCTGTAACACAACAACATCTGGGTCGAAGAAATAAGAGTTTTCCAACACCAAACGAACAAAGCCCATTGCATCACGACCTATTTCAGCCAACAAAGAATCAGTACCATCAATTCTTGTGGCTAAGATTTCTGCCTCATCTGCTATCTCCGAATAATCCTGTTTCCACTGAGTCTTGTTCTGTGAAACGGTCTCTGGATTATTGGCTATGAAATCTTCTATAATCTTGATGTAAGCAGAAAAACTAGCTCGATAGCTACTCCATGTATGTGCTTTCAAGTTTGCTGCGTCGATTCTAATATTAGTATCTTGCTTTACTCGCTTTATAATAAGTGCCATAGTTTTCAGTAAGGCAACAGTCTTCTCGGCATCCCACTCCACCATTTCTTGGAGATTAGCGAGAACGGCACCAAGGCCGTTCTTGCTAAATAGTTGCTTTTGAAGACTGACAACATATTGTGGATAGTCGTTTTGCTTTGCCAACAACTCATCATAGAGGAATAAGTCCTCCTTCTTGATTTCAATATTGTTGTTCATTGTTTCATCTATTTTATAATTCTACAATTTGTTACTCCTTACTTCACGACTACCTTCTTGATACTACCATCGCTATATTTTACGATGTTCAAGCCCTTGACTGGTGCATCCAGCTTCTGACCATCTACCGAGTAGCGAGATACTTCCTTGGCATCCGACTTTGTTGTCACGGAGTCTATGCCCGTCGCATCAAACTCTA
Organism: bacterium; assembly: GCA_963657075.1. Lineage (GTDB taxonomy): Bacteria > Bacteroidota > Bacteroidia > Bacteroidales > Bacteroidaceae > Prevotella. The sequence goes on from CAVKLF010000014.1 coordinate 3,726, forward strand.
CTATATTATTAAAGTAGTCCCAACCTGTTGCAAACCAATAGTCCAGATATGAACCTTGCGGAACGTAAAGGGTACACTTGTCTTTGTCCGCACTATAAAAGGCTTCTGCATCCAAGGTAATAGGAGTAGGCATATAAGCATATACAGAAGTCAAGCCACTACAACCATTAAATGCCTTTGTTCCTATACTAGCAACACCTGAAGGAATAGACAAAGAGGTCAAGCCACTACAACCAGAGAAAGTCTCATCTTTTATACTTGTAATACCAGAAGGAATTTCCATAGAGCTTAAACCACTACAACCAGAGAAAGCCTGGCTACCAACACTTGTTAAACCAGAAGGTAATTGCAATGAAATCAAGCCGCTGCATCCATAGAAAGCTTTGTCACCTATACTTGTCACTTTGGAAGGGATTTCCAAAGAGCTTAAACCACTACATCCAGAGAAAGCCTGGCTACCAACACTTGTCACACTAGAAGGTAATTGCAATGAGGTCAAGCCACTGCAATCACGGAAAGTTTCGTCTTCAATACTTGTCACACCAGAAGGGATTTCCAAAGATGTCAAACCATGACAATCCATGAATGCGCCTTCTCTGATGCTCGTCACACTAGAAGGAATCTCCAAAGATGTCAAGCCACTGCAACCCCCAAAAGCAAGCCATCCGATGCTTGTCACACCTGAAGGAATCTCCAAAGATGTCAAGCCACTGCAATTATAGAAAGTTCTGTTTTCAATACTTGTCACACCTGAAGGTATCTCCAGAGAGGTCAAGCCACTGCAACCCCAAAAAGCGCAACCCCCAATACTTGTCACGCCAGAAGGGATTTCCAAAGAAGTCAAACCACTGCAATACCAAAAAGCGTCATCCCCAATACTTGTCACGCCAGAAGGGATTTCCAAAGAAGTCAAGCCTTCACAGTTCTTCAACATTCCATACCCTACTGTATCTAAATTATCAGGAAGTATTATTGACTGCAAACTATATAAGTCGGAGAACAGACGATTTGGAGTATTTCCGATGCTTGCGTACTGAACATTATTATTAAACTTATCATAGAATGGCAATTGCTTATCACTAGCAACAAATTGTGCATCCTTTAGGTCTAGATGATACAAATGTCCAGGATACTGAGGTCCACACTTTCCATAGTACCCCCCAGCCATTTCTCTAATCACTTCAATATCATCAATGTTTAAATAACCAGAAACTTTGAGATTTGTAATTTTATACTTTTCGTTTTCATCAATTAGATTACGCAATGTTCCTGCTTCAGACACGTTAAGAGCCTTCTGCTGAGTAATCAGTTCATCAGAGGGTACCAGGTCGTACTCTTTAATATTAACATCCTTGTCTTCTCCCCAAGCACTATTTTTGTATATATACAAAGAGCCTTTCGGAACATAAAGTTCAAATGGGTCCATAAAACCTTCAAATGGTCCTCTAGTCCTATCAAGTTCTCGCCAATATTTTGCTCCACTCGGTTTTGTGTCCTGATAAAAAACATGAGTTTCACCGATTTTAGAAGGGGTTGGCATTTCTACATAAATAGAAGCAACTGATGTCTGTTTAAAAACTATAGGATCACTATTATATAATTGTTGAATATGAAAAGCATTATCACCTATTTCTGTTACACCCGATGGAATTGTTATAGATTCCAGGCTACATCCAAAAAAGCAATAATCTCCTAAACAAGTAATATTATTAGGTAATATCACAGACATAGGTTGTAAGCTATTTGAAAAAAACAAGAAAAAGGGACCACTTATTTTAGTTCCTCCTTTACTTATTTTGATACTTTGTTGAGTTCCATAAATATCAAAAGTATAAGGACTTTCTCCATCAACTAGTTGTACACCTTTCAAATCCAAGAACTGCAAATTGCCAAAATACGTTAAATAAGCAAAATCGTCTAGATTTAAAGAACCTGTTATCTTTAAATTAGTAATTTGGTCTTTTCTATTACTACCAATTTTGTTCTGCAACGTTCCTGCCTCAGAAACATTGATAGTTATCTGCTGGGTAATCAAATTACTGTCATCAGCAAGCACTGATGACACACTACAAAACAACATTGCCACAAGGAGCAACAGGTGCTTCATTGTGGGGGGGGTAAACTTTAACGTTCTCATAATCAATACGTTTTTAATTGTTATTATTATGTTTTCTTCTATCATTTACTTTGCCGTCCTAGCACCTAAAGCACCATCCGACGCTGCAAAAATACAAAATATTACGCTATCTCCCAAACTTTTAGGGAGAAACTTGCGCATTTCTGGCTGGAGAATCTTATATTTACAGTTGTGCGCCCAAACACTATCTATTTGAATAAATCGACTAGCGTAAGAGTATGGTTGATGATGCTAGCATGGCTATTAGAAGCCAGCCCCATCGTCGTTACAAGCACAGTCTGGATGGAGCGAGTCTTGTTGTGCATTTTGCTATTGGCGAAAGCATCTATCTTATGACGAATATTCTCCTCTACATTATGTGTTCTACTATCTCAGCCATCAAAATTATAAGCATGATTTTTAAAGTTCCTTCAGCATTTTGCTTAAACATCTATATATCAAAGACTTCCACTGAAGGTACTTTTATCAATAATTATTTTCCCCATTCCTGTCGTTTTACTCCAACTCTTCAATGAGGTTACAAGGGATAACCAAGTACAGAGCAAGAAAGGCTCATCAAACTTCTTTCAATAAATGTAAAGAAACGAAAGAAAAGTAATCAACAAGGCTATCTAAAAGGAAAAAGATAATACTGAAAGGACTGAAGAATAACCTCGAAAGTAAAAGAAACAACTTCAAAAGTCTTTCGACGGCAGACAGAAGACCTTGCGACTATCGTCAAAAGGTCTTGCGACTATAGTCAAAAGCTTTTGCGACGGTGGTCAAAAGACTTCGAAAGAGTTTTTCTTGAACCAAGAAACAAGGTTAACTGTACTAAGGAACGAAGGTAACTATCCCCAAAGAGGACGTTTCTTTGCCTTGAAACAGAGAATAGAATACTTTTCTAGTTATCCTTACTGATTCGCTAGACACTTTCTTTACTCCCTTACTGAAATACTTGATACCATTCACTATATATTACTGAAATACGTGACATATTTCACGACATCTCATTGAAATATCAGACATTTTTCATAACATCCCATTGAACAATTAAAACGCATTTATCACATTGTTTTTCCTTCAGCAAAACTCACAATCAGTCAACAAGTTATTCAAAATACTGAAGGAACTTTTGACTTTCAATTTCATTTTAAAAATCAGCGAAAAGCAAGAAAAAATTCTCCTTTTCGCTGATTTTTAAAGTAAATATCTTAAACAAACAGTGTCATATAGAAAGGAAGCAACAGCGTGTTCCCATCCTTCTTCAAATCCTTGCCATAAAGAAGATACTTCTGCAATGTAATTTTAGAGAACTTCTCGCCAAAGGCATCAAGCGAAGCATGAGACTTATAGCCAGATGATTTCACCTCAATAGGACATATCTTAGCACCACGAGATAACAGAAAGTCTATCTCATAATTGTGAGTAGCATCCTTTTCCCAAGTATAATAAAACAGTTCATTACCTGATGCCGTTAACATCTGTGCCACGAGATTTTCATAGACATAACCTAAATTGGCATTCAACTTGTCGCTCAAAAGCTTGTCGTAGATAACATTTTCCGTGAAAGCCTTATCCCAAAAGGCAAGCGTGACGAACAGACCTGTATCAGCACAAAAGAGCTTAAACTTTGTGGTATCCTTATGGAGCGACATTCCCACATTAGGCTCATTGGCATGACTAGCAAACAAGACCGTCTTGCTATCCTCCATCTCTCGCAAAAGACCTTGTAACGTATCACCCGCCACATTACCCAAAACAGAATATGGCTTATAGCGATTGCTATTTTGAGCCAACTGGGCAGGGATATTCTTAAACAATTGTTCTATTTTGCGAGAAGAATCTATCTTTTGAAAATCGTCCAGATACAAGCGAATGATGTCACGCTTCACAAGGTCAACCCTGCTCAAATTGTTGGTTTCCAAGTATTCATTCACAGCTTGTGGCATTCCTCCCACAAGGGCATACAGTCGCAAATCTCTCATCTTATCTCTATGGGCTTGTCCTAACGAGAGACGTTTTTCAAAAAACTGCTTGATGAGTGGTACAGAAGCCTTATCCCCCAATGCCCATCTAAACTCTTCATAATCCATCGGATGCATGGCTACTCGTTCCTCCTCACTCGGTATAGTTATATCTTTCGTATTCTTAGCAATACTGATGAGAGAGCCCGTCTCGATATAATCGTAACGACCATCGGCAACCAGATACTTGATGGCCTGCCTTGCCCTTGGACAAGCCTGAACTTCATCAAAGATGATGACAGAACGCCTTTTGGTCAAGATGGTATTATAGATAGTCTGAAGCTGAAGAAAGATGAAATCCATATCCATCAAGTCATCAAACAAAGAGAGTACACGTTTGGATGCCTTATTAAAGTCAATCAGGATATATGAGTCATACTCATTCTTGGCAAATTGCTCTACGAGGGTTGACTTCCCTACACGGCGAGCACCTTCTACAAGTATGGCAGTCTTACCGTTTCTTGTAGTCTTCCATTGAAGCAATCTATCATATAACTTGCGCTTAAATATTCTATCCATAGTTTACATTCCTTAATTTATATTACAGAACACTCTGATATTATGCACTTTATGCGCTGCAAAGATAAGGAAAATATTGAAAATACGCAAATTTATTTTGCTAAATCCTATGAAAATACGTAATTTCATTTTGCCAAATCCTATGAAAATACGCAATTTCAAGCCTTCTTATGCCCCACTTCCCCTGGCAGCATGCCAAACTCATCCTTGAAGCACTTGGTGAAATAGGATGGCGAGGAGAAGCCTACCTCGTATGCCACCTCGCTGACACTCATGCTGCGACTCTCCAACAAGCGGCGAGACTTCGCCAAACGAGATTTGCGGATAAGGTCTACGACCGACGAGCCTGTCATCGCCTTTACCTTGCGATAAAGTTGCACTCGGCTCAAACCTATCTCCTTGCCTATATCCTCCACACTGAACTCAGAATCGGCGAGATGAGACTGTATGATGTCGTGCAGTTGGTTGATGAATTGCTTGTCACGAGACTCCAGTTGTGGCTCGGTCATCTCTGGCGAGGATTTTTGTGGCAAGACAGAGGCTATCGGCGAAGAGGCATCCTGCAAGAGATGCTGGAAATGAGACTTCAGGAGTTTCCTTTGTCTCAAGAGGTTCTCGATACGAGCCAAGAGTACCTTGCTAGAGAACGGTTTGGTGATGTAGGAGTCGGCTCCGTGCTCATATCCCTCGGCACGCTGTTCCTCCAAGTTCTTCGCCGTCAGCATGATGACAGGGATGTGCGAGGTAGCCATGTTGGTCTTCAACTGCTCGGTGAACTCCAAGCCGTCCATCACAGGCATCATCACATCGCAAATCACCAGGTCTGGCACTTCTCGCTTGGCAACCTCCAAGCCTTCCTTGCCATCTCCAGCCTCCAAGACGATATAGTCTTCTTTTAAGACTGTACGCTCGTACTGACGGATGTCATTGTTGTCGTCTATAATCAACAAGGTTGGTTTGTCGGAACGCTCATCTATCACTTGTTGGAGTTTTCCACTATTCTTGTCTCTTTCGTCGATATATTGCAAAACATTCTCATCTACATACTGCTTATTTTCTGAAGATAAGTCAGTTACAGAGTTATCCACAAGTTTATTCATATCGTTGATAACTTCCCCTTCTTGCATTCGAGGCATCACAAAGTAGAAATCCGATCCTTTACCCAAATCACTCTCTACCCTAGCCTCGCCATGATGCAACTCTACAAAAGATTTTACGAGTGCCAACCCTATGCCAGTGCCACTTGCCGCCCCCTTGGCTTGGAAGAAACGTTCGAATACCTTAGGAGTTTCATTTTTATCGATACCCTTACCTGTATCTCGTACATCAATACGAAGTTGTCCCTTGTCCGCATTTTTCAGAGACGCAAAAATGTCGCCACCAGCCGGGGTATACTTCATTGCATTGCTCAAGAGATTGAACACGACACGAGCTATTTTCTCCTCGTCAGCAATGATTTCCGTTTCTCCTACATATTCAGCAACATCAAGATGCAGGTGGATATTCTTGCGTTCGGCGGTCAAGGAGAAGTCGCCTGTCCACATTTGCAAAGCTTTCACGATGTCGAAACGGCTGAGTTGCAAGTCCATCTTGCCGTTCTGTATCTTTCGGAAATCCAAAATGCTGCCCACTAGTTGCTGCAACGCCTTGGCATTGCGTTGTACCATTTTGAGGAGATCTCGGTTCTTACCCTTGATGTCATTGTCCTCCAAGAGCATCGCCACTGGGTCGGCGATAAGTGTCAAAGGGGTACGAAGCTCATGGCTGATGTTCGTGAAGAACACCAGTCGGGAATGAGTCAGCTCCATCACCTCCTCGTTGAGTCGTTTCAGCTCATCGTTCTTCTTAGAAAGTTCTTCATTGAGTCGAGCTTTTATTACATAGCTTCGGAAGATGGCAACAGCCGCTATGATGCAGACCAAGAGGAAGACAAACAAGCCCACCAACATATATTTCTGCGAGTTATAATCAGAAAGATACTGGTCTACCTGCTGGTGCAGCACATTCAGATTCTTGGTCTGCCGCTCTGCATCTTTCGCTTCCATCAGGGTGAGTTCGGCATTGTCCTTGGTGATGATAGACGTACGCAGATAGTTGTCGCGCTCGTAAGGCTGACGCTTCAATATCTTCATCGCCAGGGCTATCACCTCGTCGCCCTTGGTAGGATACAGGTAGGTAGCCTCGAAGATGCCGTCACGCACCAGTTCCAGTCCTCCTCCCTCGGTTGCCATGGCATCCACGCCCGTATATTTATAAGGATGCTTCACGCCCATCTGCCTGGCAGCCACATAGGCGCCCCAAGCCAATCGGTCGTTGTGGGCAAATACATAATCGAAGTCTTGAGTTTTCCGTAGGACACGTTTCATCGCCTGGATACCACTCTCTTCCTTCCAGTTGCCACCCTCGGAGGCGATGACCTCGATACCAGGATAAGGTTTGACGGCATCCATAAATCCACGATGGCGCTCCATAGCTGGCGAAGACCCTTCCAATCCCCGGATTTCCACAATACGTCCCTTGCCCTGCAACTGCTTGGCGATATAGTTGCCCATCGACTTGCCTATCGCATAGTTGTCGCATCCGATGAAGGCCGTGTACTTATCGGTATTTGCCTTGCGGTCGTACAGAATCACGGGGATGCCCTTGTCGTAGGCCCGTTCCACCGCCTTAGAGATGGCACTGAGCTGGTTGGGGGAGATGACCAGGAGGTCTACGCCCTCATCCACAAACTGGTTCACCTGCTTGTTTTGCAGCACGTTGTCATCGTTCGAGGAAGCCAACTTGACAACAATCGAATCATTGAGATACTCGCCTGTCTTCAGTTCGGCATTCAGCTTGTCACGCCAAATATCCTCAGAGCATTGGGACACGCCAATAACAAACTTCTTGGGTTGTTGCCCACAAGCTGCCAAGAACAGTGCAAAAGCGACATATATAATCAAGTTTTGTATTTGTCTCATCATGAAGTGTTACTAATAAATTCATTATAGGTTAGTATTCGAACGCAAAGGTACGAATATTTTCGGAAAAACATCAGATTCCAAAAGAATTTCAACGACACAAAAAGTTATCGTAAGTTAAAAACTCTATTATCTGTACAGAAAACCTTACCTTTGCATAAAAATTAAGCCAGAATGATAGTTTGTATAGCTGAGAAACCTAGCGTAGCTAAGGACATAGCCCGTATCATCGGTGCCACGGCGGCTCGCGATGGATATATGGAAGGGAATGGATACCAAGTAACATGGACTTTCGGACACCTGTGTGAGCTGAAAGAGCCCGACGATTATACTCCGATGTGGAAACGTTGGAGCCTCTCGGCATTGCCTATGATTCCACAACGCTTCGGCATCAAACTCATCAATGACGAGGGCATAAAGAAACAGTTTGCCACCATCGAGCGACTTATGCAAGCAGCCGATAGCATCATCAACTGTGGTGACGCCGGACAGGAGGGTGAGCTCATCCAGCGATGGGTGATGCAGAAAGCCGGAGCCAAGTGTCCGGTGAAAAGATTATGGATTTCCTCTATGACCGACGAGGCCATCAAGCAAGGTTTTCAGGAACTGAAAGACCAAAAAGAATATCAGTCGCTCTACCTGGCAGGTCTCTCCCGTGCCATCGGCGACTGGCTTCTTGGCATGAATGCCACCCGTCTCTACACATTGAAGTATGGGCAGAACCGACAGGTGCTGAGTATCGGCAGAGTGCAGACCCCCACCCTCGCCCTCATCGTAAACCGACAGAAGGAAATCGACAACTTTGTCTCTGAACCTTACTGGGTGCTTGCCACCATCTATCGCGACACCCAATTCACAGCTACTAGCGGTAAATTTACAAGCAAGGAGGAAGGAGAGAAAGCATTCTCTACGATTGCAGGCAAGCCATTTACCATAACCGATGTAGCCAAGAAGAAAGGCAACGAGGCACCTCCACACCTCTACGATCTGACTTCGCTACAAGTAGACTGCAACAAGAAGTTCGCCTACTCAGCCGACATCACGCTCAAACTCATCCAGAGCCTCTATGAGAAGAAATATACCACTTATCCACGTGTAGACACCCAGTTCTTGACCGATGACATCTATCCTCAGTGTCCTCAGATACTGAATGGTGTGAGCCAAGCGAAAATCAACAGTCAGCAGAAATATCTTCCGCTCATCCAGCAGTTGGCCTCCACTGGCAAGAAGTTACCGAAGAGCAAGAAGGTTTTTGATAGCAGCAAGGTAACCGACCACCACGCCATCATCCCGACCGGTGTTCCACCGACTGGTCTCACCGACATGGAGGCGAACGTATACGACCTGATAGCCAAGCGGTTCATCAGCGTGTTCTATCCCGACTGCAAGTTCTCTACCACCACTGTGCTCGGCGAAGTAATCAACGAAGATGGCGAGAAGCCACAGAAGATAGAGTTTAAGGTGAGTGGTAAGGAAATACTTGACCCAGGATGGAGAAATGTGTATGCTAAGGATATAAGAAATGCAGACGACGATGATTCATCGGATGGTGGCAATGGCACTGGAGAGGGGTCTTCAGATGGCAACGGCACAGGAAACAAGAAAGAAATTGTAGAAGAAAGAACTCTTCCATCATTCGTGAAAGGCGAATCGGGCGAGCATACTCCTACCCTCACCGAGAAGTGGACCACGCCACCCAAGTACTATACCGAGGCAACATTGCTCCGTGCGATGGAGACGGCAGGTAAGTTCGTAGACGATGAGGAGCTGCGCGCTGCCTTGAAGGAGAACGGCATTGGCCGCCCTTCCTCGCGTGCAGGCATCATCGAGACCCTATTTAAACGCCACTACATCCGTCGGCAACGCAAGAACCTGATGGCAACCCCAACAGGTATCGAGCTGATAGACACCATCCACGAGGAACTTCTAAAGAGCTGCGAGTTGACAGGCATCTGGGAGAAAAAACTCCGTGACATCGAACACAAGACTTATGACCCTGCCGAGTTTATCAATGGTCTGAAGGAACAAATCAACCAAATCGTCAATGACGTACTCTCTGACAACAGCAGCCGTAGAGTAACCATCATGACAGAGGAAGACCTCAAAAAGAAACCTGCGGCGAAGAAAGCGACAACCAAGAAAGCGCCAGCAAAAGCCGCTACAGCCAAGGCGCAAGACCAGAAGCCGGAGGATGACACCATGGTAGGCAAACCTTGTCCACTCTGCGGCAAGGGAACCATCATCAAGGGCAAGACTGCCTATGGTTGTAGCAACTGGAAGGCAGGGTGCCAGTATCGTCAACCCTTCTCGGAGATGTAAGACTCGCAAGTATAATACATAAATACAGCAAATGACTTCATTCGGAGGAAACCAACAAAGCATCAATATGAGTCGTTATAAATTACAATACATGCTGATTGTATGTAGTCTGTTGCTCGTAAGTTGTGGTGCAGACAAAAACCTGAAGAAGGGAGAGAAGTTCCTGGCTTTGGGCGAATACTATGACGCTGCCGACCAGTTCAAACAAGCATACACGAAGACTCCGAGCAAGGAGAGAACTAGCCGTGGCAAGATAGCTCAAAAGATGGCACATTGCTACGAAAAAATCAATGCTACCCCAAAGGCAATCGCTGCTTATCGCAATGCCATCCGCTACAACCAAGCCACCATGAGCGACCGCTTGGCTTATGCCCGCATGCTCCTCAAAAACGGCAACTACAAATTGGCAGAAAAGGAATTTCAGGCAGTCCTCGACTCTATGCCCGCCAACATCTTGGCACAAAACGGCTTGAAATCTTCACAGATGGCACCACAATGGAAAAAAGATGGCAGCCGCTATCAAGTGAAGAAAATGGATGTATTCAACTCCCGACGAGACGATTATTCGCCAATGCTCTTCGGCGATGAATACGAACAACTCTACTTTACATCCACCAGGAACGAGGCTGAGGGCGATGAACTCAACGGCATTACGGGCACCAAGGCTGGCGACATTTTCCTCTCCGAGAAAGATGACAAGGGCAAATGGAGCAAGCCCGAAGCGATAAGTAACGGCCTGAATACCGCCTACGATGAGGGAGCTTGCTGCTTTACCCCAGACGGAAGGGAGATGTACCTTACCCAGTGTACCACCGACCCCTCCTCTCCTCGTTACGCCCAGATAGTCACCTCTCCCCGCTCGGATGCAGCATGGGGCAAGACCACCAAACTCGAAATATCTCGTGACACCCTAAGCAGCTTTGCCCATCCAGCCATCTCTCCCGATGGCGAATGGCTCTATTTTGTTTCCAACATGCCTGGAGGCATGGGAGGACTAGACATCTGGCGTGTGCGCATTACTGCAGCAGGACTGGGTGGCGTCGAAAATCTCGGTGCGCCCATCAACACCCCTGGCGACGAAATGTTTCCTACCTTCCGACCCAACGGAGACCTTTACTTCAGTAGCAATGGGCACGTAGGTATGGGGGGACTAGACATCTATATCGCCAAGGTAGACCCAAAGACCCACCAATACAAGCTGGAGCACCCTGGCTATCCACTCAACTCAGAAGCAGACGACTTCGGTATAACTTTCGAAGGTCCGCACAATCGTGGTTTCTTCTCTTCCAACAGAAAAGACGGAAGAGGCTACGACCACATCTATTCCTTCGAAAATCCAGAGATTGTGACCACAATGAAAGGATGGGTCTACGAAATGGGGGGATATGAATTGCCTGCAGCACAGGTAATGGTAGTAGGAAATGATGGCACCTACAAAAAACTGCCCGTAAAAGGCGATGGATCTTTTACTATGGTCATCAATCCTAAGGTAGACTATCTAGTGTTGGCTTCATGCAAAGGATTTCTCAACCATAAAGAAGAATTGCGTGTAGACAAGGCCGAAGAAAGCAAGGAATATACCCGGCAGTTTCCACTCGCCAGAATCTCGGCACCTGTACTCATCGATAACATCTTCTACGATTTCGACAAGGCTACCCTCACTGATGCCAGTACAAAGGCACTAGATGAACTCGTTACACTCCTCAAGGAAAATCCCAACGTAACCATTGAGCTGAGTGCCCACTGCGATTACAAGGGCAACAGCGAGTACAACAAGCGTCTGTCGCAACGCCGTGCCCAATCGGTAGTAAACTATCTGATAGCCCATGGCATCGAAAAGGAACGCCTTACCCCTGTGGGCTATGGCAAGGAGAAGCCTAAGACTATCCGCAAGAAGGTAACAGAAAAGTACCCTTGGCTAAAAGAAGGCGACATATTGACCGAAGATTTCATCTTGAAACAATCGAAAGAGAACCAGGAGATCTGTAACCAGCTCAACCGTCGCACCGAGTTTATCGTGCTCCGCACCACTTACAATATGTTTGACGAAAAGGGCAACCTGAAGAATCCACCCAAGCCAAAGGTGAATAAAGAAGAGCAAAACGAAGATAATGGTTTCGACCTAGAATTCGAATAAAGGATAGAATCATAAAAAGGAATAATGGATGCTTGCCTACTTATTGGCGCGCATCCATTACTTCATTATACCCCCATACCATCGTCAGCACAACGACACCGCCGAGCAACATCCATAGGTTGGAAGACTGAGATACAGCATCCAACGTCTGACATAGGAAACGGGAACCATTGAGCATAAGACTCACCTTCAAATAGAAAAGGTAATCCTGCAGATGATTCCATCCCTGGAAAACAAAGATGGAAACGATGCCTATTGCTACACAGGCAGCCGCCCAAAGGCGTTCCAAACGGCAAACAAATGCAGGAACTTTGCCTACTACAGGACATGACGACTGCAAGACAGCCTCAGTAGGCAAGGCAGCCATCACCCTTTCGGAGAATCCTGCATCGGGAATCTCAGACATCTGGCAGTCGGCAAAGAAGGAAGCAAGGAGTTGCTCGTCGGCTTCATTCAGAGGTTCTGTATCTATCTGCATATTGAGTTTTAGTTCTTTATCGGTCATAACCATTTTGTTTTAAGTAACTTGCAAGTTTATTTTTTCCACGTGAGAGGTGCGACTTGATGGTACCTTGCGCCAATCCCGTCACCTCTGCTATCTTGTCTATAGGCAGACCATCCATCAGCTGCAGCGTGATGCAGGTCCTTTCGTTATCGCTTAATATTTTGAGGGCATTCAGCAAGTCCATCTTCAGTCCGGCATTGCCACCTTGCGCATTTTGGCGAGCCACGACAGGGGTATCGATATCTTGCGTTATCTTATGGCTACGAGTATAATCGTACCATACATTGTAGGCTATACGATAGAGCCAAGTGGAGAAATGGGCAGTACCCTTGAAACTGGCCAAATGGGTATATGCCTTTACAAAGGTATCTTGGGCCAAGTCGTCACTCAGCTGCGCATCTCCCAAAGTCTGCCGAAGGAAGAATCCACGGATGGGTGACTGATACTTCTTGACCAACAAGTCGAAAGACTTGCGGTCATGAAGTGTCACCACATTCGTGACGAGGGAAATATCGGATACCTGTTCCATGCCCTTATCTATTAACTAATAATTGCCAGTTTCTTTATTCAGAAAAATCCCTTTCTAAATGCGCTCCCCAGTATAGCCCATATCATCATTTCCTCCATGGCGATTGTTCCACCATTTTTTGATGGCTGGCAATGAACCAATGACCGTCTGCCCTACTCCATAGAATACGACCAAGGCACCCAGACCTGCCAAGAATGGGGCATCCCATATAGAGAACATGACCCATAAGCCTAGACCAAGGAAGGCATTACGAAGTCCACGTTTCTGTAGATACACATCACTCTGCTTATCTATCGGTCGAGCTCCCTCAGGTACGTTGATACCCTTTTCCATGGCCATCTCAGCGAGTTTGATACGATCGTTGTGGCGACGATAAAGGTATCGCACGAAGAAAAAGATGATGATCAGCGGTGCCAACAAAAACAGCAAACCGAAGAGAATGCACAGGATGATGACAAAGGCCAAAGTTCCACCTCCGAAAACCGAGCCGAGGAAGTCGAATGGGTCATCATAGTTTCTGAGACTATACTTGGAATGGTAAGCCGAGGTGCTATCCTCAGTATCATCCACTACCGATGTATCGACATCGGTGGTATCGGAATATGCCTCAATAGCCTCATCATTCTGGTCTACCTGATGGGTAGCGTCTTTCTTGTCTACCTGTTGGGTTGTAGGATGATAACGGTGTTTTGGCGCAGAAGAAGCCAAAGACACAGAGCTAACTCCCAAACTCATCATGAGTGCTAAAGCTAAGATCGATTTCTTCATATCTATCATTTTTTTATTCGTTTTACGATGTTATTTATTAAATTTTCTGTGTCTTTGACGCAAACATCGGGAAATTAGTTGCAAAGGAACAAAAATTTTCTTACTTTTGCAAACAAATTAGGGAATAACTGAACTTGCGATATAGTACATTGCAGACATTTCCCTTTCAACGAAAACTTTTATCCATACACAAACAGACAATGAAGCTACCAGAGGAATTCAATACATATACACAGGAGTTGATGGGAGAAGAACTGTACCACCAATTGGAACATGGCATTCTGAAAGAGGAATCGCCTACAAGCATCCGTATCAATCCCTTCAAATGCAAGGGTCTGTTCGATTCAGCGAAAGAGTCAGAATCCTTATCTCTTATCCCTTGGTGCCCACAGACCGGGCGTTATCTAGAAAGCCGTCCTAGTTTCACTTTCGATCCATGGCTACATGCTGGTATGTACTATGTACAGGAAGCCTCATCCATGTTTGTAGACTTGGCAATCCGCCAACTTGTCCATGAGCCAGTAATGATGCTCGACCTCTGCGCTGCACCTGGCGGAAAGTCTACTTGTCTGAGAGCAGCCCTGCCTGAGGGAAGTTTGCTCTTTAGCAATGAACCGATGCGCACTCGCTCGCAGATTCTCGCAGAGAACATTCAGAAGTTTGGGCATCCAGATATGATAGTCACCAACAACTACCCACAAGACTACAAGAAGTCGAAGTTGCAATTCGACGTCATTCTCACCGACGTACCTTGTTCGGGCGAGGGAATGTTTCGCAAAGATGAGGGAGCCATCCATGAATGGAGCTTGCAAAATGTAGACAACTGCTGGCATCTGCAGCGCGAGATAGTAAGCGACATCTGGCACTGTCTGAAACCAGGCGGCATCCTCATCTACTCCACCTGCACCTTCAATGCCCACGAGGACGAAGAGAATGTGAATTGGATAGCCAAGGAACTGGGAGCAGACTGGATACAGCTCGACATCGAGAAGAAATGGAACATTACAGGCAACCTCATCGACATGTATACAGAAGATACAGGCAGCAACGCAGTCGATGCCTGTAACCAAGAACATCCAGTATATCGCTTCATCCCAGGAAAGACGAAAGGCGAAGGGCTTTTCCTCGCCGTACTCCGCAAACATGGAGAAGCAAGCGCCTCAAAAGAGAAAGACAAAAAAGGAGGGAAAGACAAAAGAGACAAGAAAAACAAGCAGAACCATTCGATGATGATTCCACAAGATTGGTTATCAACAGAGGGGGTTGAGTATGCTACTTTCAATGATAATCTCTACGCCATTCCGACACAATGGAAATCCATCTATGATGCAGCCACAAAGAGCCTAAAGGTAATTCACGCTGGCATCCAACTCGGCACGATAAAAGGAAAAGACCTGATACCAGCCCAAAGCCTCGCCCTCTCCACCCTGCTGAACAGAGAAGCCTTTCCACAAATTGAGCTATCCTACGAGGAGGCCATCCGCTACCTACGAAAGGAAGCGATTACGCTACCAGACGGCACTCCCAAAGGCTATGTACTCATAACCTACCGCCAAGTTCCACTAGGTTGGGAGAAGAACATCGGCAACCGCGCCAACAACCTTTATCAACAAGAGTGGAAAATCAAGAGTTCGCACATTCCAGAAGAGCCACCTTGTCTGTTTTAAGACAAATTATGATAGTTTTCTACGGAGAAAGCAAATATTCTCCGTAGAAAACTATCGTTTTACAAAATAAAATCGTACCTTTGCACCAAAATCATAACTTTAAAAAAGGAAGATATGAACAACATAATGTGCAAGGTCACCTCACAAGGTGGAACTATAACTACAAAAGAGTTCTCTACGCTATCCAATTACCAAAAAATTGTGAGAGCTAAACAACGTGGAGACCTAATTAGGGTTCGCCATGGAGTGTATGCCGTTCCCGATGCTCTTTTCAACACAATGATAGATGTGGAACGAGTTATTCCCAATGGTATAGTTTGTCTTTACAATGCTTGGGCATACCACAAACTTTCCATGGTCGTTCCACCAGCATTTTGCATCGCCATAGAGGCCAAGCGAAAAGTGGTGAAACCTACCATTCTACCCATCGAACTCTACTATTGGAAAAAGGAGAATCTAGAGTTCGGTATTATGGAAGCGAAGATTTCTAGTTTTAACATTCGCATAACTGATATGGAACGTAGCGTATGTGATGCCATCAAGTATCGCAACAAAATTGGTCAGGAAGTCTGCTCTGAAGTGATACGCAATTATCTGAAAAAGGACAATCGTAATCTTAGCCGTCTAGCGGAATATGCAAAACTACTGAGGGTTGCCAACATATTGAAAAATTATCTAGAAATAGCAATAGAGTAAAATGGAAAAGAAAAACTATGGCAAGTCTGTAAAGACACGATTGCTCAATCTGGTGAATGAGACAGGGCACAAATATATGTATCTTCTTGCAAGATACTTCAACGAACGTCTACTCTATAGAGTTTCTGTCAGCCAGTACAAAGACAACTTTTTGCTGAAAGGTGGTGCTTTGCTCTATGCAATAGACGGGCTTAATGCCCGACCAACCATTGATGTGGATTTTATGGCAGATAAAATCAACCGTAATCGCAGTTTTTTGACAAAAGTGTTCCAAGATATCTTAGACATAGAATGTATTGAGGATGGAGTTGTTTTTGATACAGAAAACATAACATTAGAACCTATCACTGTGGAAAAGAAATATCCTGGAACTAGGTTTTTCTTTACTGCACATATGGACAGCATCGTCCATAAGATGTCCGTAGACATTGGTTTTGGCGATGTAGTAACGCCCTATCCAGAATCCATAGACTTTCCATTATTGTTGCCTAATATACCATCCATCAAGCTTCAGGCATACTCTTTAGAGACGGTTATCGCAGAGAAGTTCCATACCATGATAGACCGTGACGAGTACAATAGCCGAATGAAAGACTTCTTTGATTGTTACCAGCTACTGACTAACCGTTTTTTGGATGAGAACATCCTGTTTGAAGCCATCAAGGCAACATTTGACAATCGCAGACTTGAATATAAGCCTGAGCTGAAGCTGTTCTCTGAGAGGTTTGTCAACGATACGAATAGGCAATTGCAATGGAAACTGTTTCTAAAAAAGATTCAATGGAAAGAAGAGCTAAGCTTCAGTACCGTAATGCAAGTAATCACAGACAGATTAAAACCATTGGCTGAGAGATATTGGGCAAAATAGAACAACTCAAGGAATGGACATGGAGAACCGCGAAACACCATATCCAAACCAATACTTCAACTGATAGTCTTAACCAGTACAATCGGCGTGACTTTTCACTCTTTTTACAAAGAGAATGCTAGAATCAGTGCAAAAATAAATAAAATAAGTGAAAGAACCAAATTTTATTGAGATAAAAATATAAAAAAGCTGTACATTTGCATAATTTTTTAAAAATTATGATTAGTATTATTGCTTGCATCGCAAAAGAAAACAGAGCGATTGGTTATCATAACCAACTACTCTACCATATCAAGGAGGACATGGCTCGTTTCAAGAAATTGACCACTGGCCATACGATTATCATGGGGCGAAAGACCTATGAGTCACTTCCCCATGGGGCTTTGCCTTACCGGCGGAATGTCGTTATATCTCAAAAGTTCAAAGAAATAGCTGATTGCAAAGTCTATTCATCTTTTACAAAAGCACTGGAACGAGAAAACACTGGGGACGTTTTCATTATCGGTGGTGAAAGCATCTACCGACAAGCCTTGCCGCTTGCCGACAAGCTTTACCTCACCGTTGTGGAGGGAGAAATAAAATATGAAAACAGCCATAAAGGGGTAGAAGGGGGAAAAATGGAAGTAGCTTACGGGAAAAAGGCAGACGCCTTCTTCCCTCCCATCCATCTTGACGAATGGGAAGAGATAGAAAAAGAAACGAGGAATGAAAACGGCATTACGTTTTCATTCCTCACCTATATACGAAAGTAATTATCCTCAGCACTTAGAGGGAGAGTCTTAGTCTACTGCCTCTTCCTCATCCTCGGTATCTCCTACATCCTGTATATCCTTTAGGGAAAGCTGTCGGTTGATAGCCGCATTAAAGGAGATGATAGTCTCACTGCGAGAGAGCCCCAATGGTTGGAGTTTGTCGTGAATAATCTCCAGAAGATGGTGATTGTTAATAGCATATATCTTGATAAACATATCAAAGCCACCTGTCGTATAATGACATTCTACAACCTCTGGTATCTTCTTCAACTCCTCTACCACATGGTCAAAATTCTCGGGGTCCTTGAGATACAACCCCATGTAAGCACAAGTCTCATATCCTATTTTCTCAGGATCTATCAAGAACTGCGACCCCTTGATGATACCAAGATTAGAAAGTTTAGCCACACGCTGATGGATGGCGGCACCACTTACGTTACAAGCACGTGCTACCTCTAGAAATGGAATACGGGCATCCTGAGAAATCAACTTCAAAATCTGCCTGTCCAATGAATCTAACATTTGTTTTGCCATATTACTATTAATTTACTTGCAAAGATAGCACAAAAATTTAACAAGCGCAATTTTTTACAAGAAAATCATAATAATTTAATATTATTTTCCCTTTTCAATGGTAGAAAAGAACATTTTTATACTACTTATTTGTCTTTTTCCAGGGCAGAATAACTTATCTTCAATGCCTTTGCTTGGCGCAAGGCTTGCTTTACGTCGGTTATCACCCCCATCTTAGTATCCTTGTCTGCCTTGATGGAAACGGTCATCAGTTTTTGGTCTTCTGGCGACATGCGTTTCTTCTCGGCTGCGATATAATCCATCACTTCTGGCGCAGTGGCAAACTTGTCGTTCAGCTGAATCTGGGTATCCTTACCATATTTTCCCTGCATATCCTTAGTAGGTTTACCAATATAGATATGGCTCACCGCCGACTTCTTAGTGAGGCGGGTAAGTTGCTTGCCTTGTGGCAAACGGCACTCCACCTTCAAGGTTACCTGTCGCATATGGGTAACTATCATGAAGAAGAAAAGTACGGAGAATATAAGGTCTGGCAGGGATGATGTATTCAACTCTGGCACTTCGTGTGATTTCTTACGAAAACGAATCATGGTTTGCCTCCTTTCTGTTCTTCGGCATTCTCATCGATACGCTTGTCTGCAGACGCCATCGCATTGGCATACGACTCCGTGATACGCTGTGGACAAAGTTTTCTCACTTGTTCCTTCTGGTCATTTGACAATGCTGCATACTGCTTGCCGTATTTCTTCTGGGCAGTTTCATTGCGAAGCACATTATAGGCTTCCATCAGTTGGTTCTGCATTTGGAAATAGAGGTCGTAATCCGCATCACGGTCGCTCTCGATGCTAATCAAGTGTTTGGTTCCCAGTCGATGTACAAAACGAATCGTTTCATCCTTCAGTTGGGAGACCTTGATAGGCTTGTCATTCACGAAAAGAGTATCTCCTGCCGTCAAGTGGATAGCCATCAAGGTGTTCTTGTCCACCACGGACTCTTGACGCTCCTGCTTCTGAGGTTCTGGTGAAGGGAGCTGGCGCAACAATCCCTTATCCACATCCATCGATGTGGTGACAAGAAAGAATATCAGCAGCATAAACGAAATATCGGCTGTAGACGTGGTATTCAATCCGGGAGTCTCGTGTCGCTTTCTCCTTATCAGCATTGCGCCCAATTATTATTGTCTATTATAAATTCTCTATTATCTCCGAATGTATCGGGTAGCCCCAAAGATGACGGCTCCCACTCCTGCCACAAGCATCAAGACTGATGTGAAGACAAACATATCCGAGAGTTTCAACCAAAGCCAATCCTCATAGTGTTCGCCATTGATGAGCATCGGGGCAGAGCTGCCCAAGCCAAAGGTAATCACCAAAGTCAGCAGCAAACCCAACCAGGTAAAACGGAAGATGCGACGCACAGGCACACCATTCACCACAGCCTCCGACTTGCTCTTACGATAATCTCTTATCATCGAATAGCCCGCCAAGCCAACTCCTCCCACCAAAAATATCCACATCAAGACAATGAGCACATCGGTAAAGAGAGGAGCATTAAAGTCAGGGTTCTCTTCGAAAGGCATGTCGTAGCCCACCAAAAAGAACAGACCGAAGACCAATACAGCCAAGGCTATCAGTATATAGAACACTTGCTGCGAGATCTTCTCGGCGCTCTTATTTCTTCTAAACTCAAATATTTTCTTCATGGCTTACTTGCTTTTAGCAATGATGTCCATCAAAGACACTGCAGACTCCTCCATCTGACTCGTAAGATGTTCTACCTTAGAGATGATATAGTTATAGAACACCTGAAGTATCAAGGCTACGATGATACCGAAAATAGTAGTAATCAATGCCACCTTCATACCCGAAGCCACGATGGTAGGACTGATATCGCCAGCCTGCTGGATTTGATCGAAAGACATCACCATACCAATTACTGTGCCCAGGAATCCGAGGGAAGGAGCCATCGCTATAAAAAGTTTAATCCAAGAACATCCTTTTTCGAGGTTGGCAGCCTGCACCGTGCCATAGCCACCCACAGACCTCTCTATATCATCCAGACTTTCATCAATATGCATCAGTCCCTGATAGCAGATAGAAGCCACTGGCCCACGAGTATTACGACAGAGCGTCTTCGCTCCCTCTACATCATTAGCCTTAACCTTCTCCTCGATGTCAGCCATCAGTTTTTTAGCATTGATTTCGGAGAGACTGAGATAGATGATACGTTCGATGCAAAACGCAAGACCCACAATGAGAGCGATGGCAACGAGCGACATAAAGCCAGCATCACCTTCGATAAACTTTGTCTTAAGAGCTTGATGGAAACCCATGCTCTCTTCTTGCGCCATCATCGGCAGAGAACATGTAGAGATGAAAATCAATATTGCGAAACGCGCAATAGCTGTATCTTTCTTCATATACTTTATTATATATATACAAAAAAGCGGAAAGGATAGGATTCGAACCTACGATTCCCTTTAGGGGAATACACGCTTTCCAGGCGTGCCTCTTCAACCACTCGAGCACCTTTCCTTCTTATTCCGAAGAAATGTTTATCGCTAGACTTTCGCTGCCTATGCGATTCGAAGTGCAAAAGTATCACTTTTCCTCGAAATAGCCTAATCTTTCTTTGTTTTTTATGTTATTTTAGGATTTGCACTTATACAGCAAAGACCCATTTTACCGTTTGATTCGTCTGCTCGGCAAACTCTTCCTCGGATACTCCATACGCCTTTGCCAAGGTCTTACACACCTCCACTACGAAGGCACTTTCATTTCGTTTGCCACGGTAAGGGACAGGAGCCATGTAGGGACTATCTGTCTCTAAGACAATACGATTCATAGGTACGACGGCGGGGAGATCTTCTCTAAGATGACTACTCTTGAAGGTAGACACTCCCCCTACACCAAGAACGAAGTTTTCAAACGAGAGGAGTTCTTCGGCCTCTTTCTGATTGCCAGTAAAGCAATGGAACACACCACCCGGCAAGTCCTTCTCATACTTACGCAAGAGATGCACCATCTCGTTCTGTCCCTTACGGCAATGTATCATCAGAGGAAGCTGCGTCTCTACCGACCACCTTACCTGTTCCTCGAAAGCTTCCAGCTGTTCTTGCTCAAACTCACGACTCCAATAGTAGTCCAAGCCCACCTCTCCGATGGCTATGAAATCTGAGACTGGTGGGCACTTGCACGATTTTGGTACGAAATGACTCTCCAGTATCTTGCGAATCTCGGATAGTTGTTCCTTCCAATTCTCCTTTACCTCCTCAGGATGAAGTCCGATCATGGGGTAAGCATAGCCTGGATATTCCTTGTTCAACAACAAGACGGTTTCAGTTGTCTTCAGGTCGATGGCAGGCAAGAACACCTTGTCGACACCTGCCTCCTTGGCACGGGCAAAAGCCTCCGCCCTATCCTCGTCAAATTCCTCCGCATCCAAATGCGTATGCGTATCAATTATTTTAAACATTGTCATTCTTACTCCAAACTCCCTAGTACTGCCTTTGCATCATTTTCTGTGCATACTTCAGCAACTCTTCTTTACGCTCTTCGCTCACACTTACCGCATCAAGATATTTCTTGCTTTGTTCAAAGTAATAAGCGATTTTGTCCTGAGCCAACTTGTCGACACCTATTTCATTATAAAGGCTTGTAACAGCTGCTACCTTTTCCTTGCGGTCGAATCCTTTTGCTCCCACCCACTTTTCCAGTGCGGCACGCTGACTGGCATTCGCATGATTGAAGGCATTGATGAGCATGAAGGTCTTCTTATTGGAAGTGATGTCGCCACCGATTTCCTTGCCAAACACCTTGGTATCGCCATAAACATCAAGATAGTCGTCTTGCAACTGGAACGCCAAACCAATCTGTTCGCCAAACTGATAGAGATTGTCAGCATCCTCATCTGAGGCATCGGCAAGAATGGCACCTATCTTCAAGGCACAAGCCAAGAGCACGCTGGTCTTCAAACGAATCATCTCGATGTATTCCTCCTCTTTTACGTCATTGCGAGTTTCAAACTCCATGTCGTACTGCTGCCCCTCACCTATCTCCAGAGCGGTAGTGGTAAAGAGCTTCATCACCTTGGCAAGATGCTTATCATCACACTGAGCCATACGGTCGTAGGCTAACACCAGCATACTGTCTCCTGAGAGGATAGCGGTATTGGCATCCCACTTCTTATGCACTGTCTCATGCCCACGACGAAGATCAGCATTGTCCATCAAGTCATCGTGAAGAAGCGTATAATTGTGATAAGTCTCCAGTGCGATGGCATTCATCAGTATCTCCTCAGGGTTCTCCTTGAAGAGGTTGTAGCCTAAGAGCATCAACACTGGGCGAACACGCTTACCTCCCATGGAGAGCACATACTTCACTGGTTCGTAAAGGCTATAGGGCTTGCGATCGTATGGAAGATTGGCCAGGAAATCATTCACCATACTTAATATTTCATCAGCTGTCTTCATTTCAATTTATAATTTATATTTTATAATGTATAATTTATGATTCAACACTTTATAACTGGAACACTACTGGCACCGCTATCATCGTACGGCACACCTTATTGCGGTCGATACCCGGTTTCCACTTCGGCATCATCTTCATCACACGGAGCGCCTCATTATCCAGGATCGGGTCTACCGAAGTACTCACCTTGATATTGGCGATGCTGCCATCCTTATTGACGATGAAACTTACTACCACCGTACCTTGCACCTTGTTTTTCTGAGCCTGGGCAGGATACTTCAAGTTTTTGGTGAGCCACTGCATGAAAGCAGACCATCCACCGGGAAACTCTGGTATCTTCTGCACCACCGTAAACTGGATGGGGGCTTCAGCCTGAGCATTGGGGTTAGCCACCGTTGTTTCAGGAGCAGCCTCCTTGATGTCGGCCCCATCCACTGCCCCAGTACCATCACCTATAACCAGTTCGCTAGTAGTGGTACTTATCTTTTGTGGCGTTTTTTCCACCTGTTGCTGTTCTGCTGCTTTTACTTCCTGGGTAATAGCCTGGGAAGCGGGAGCTTTAGACATCGCCTCGGCCGACACCATATCTTTTTGGTCGGGTGGCGTTGACATCTCCAGGTCTTGGGAGAGGTCTTCGAAATTCTCTGCCAAGTCATCCTCTCCAGCTTCCCCTCGATGATATTGTAATCCTACGAAGAGCAAGGAGAAGGCGATGAGCAAGCCTAGCAAGAAAAAAGTAAGCCGCTTGTCCTCCAGTTGAGCACTATTTGATTTCTTTATTTCCACGATAGAGTCTTGTCTTATTCCGATTATTTATTTCGTTTTTATCATCATTTGCAACAAAGTTGGCCCTAATACGAACTCTTTCCTGCAATATTTCACCTATAATTACGTTATTTTTCACGTAAACATTGCAAATTTACTTCTTATTCTTGAAAAAAGCTGTATCTTTGCCAAAGATTTTAAGAAATTAAATGAAAAAACTTGCTTTTTCCATAATATTGACGCTTTTTGCAGCAAATATTGATGCACAAGAGAGTGAAACAGGATATAATTTCCTACGTCTGCCACAGAGTGCCCATGCCGCAGCACTGGGTGGGGATAACATCACCTTGATAGAAGATGATGAAGCCCTCATTTGGCATAATCCCGCCCTCTTGTCTTCGGTGAGCGACAAGACTATCAACCTCAACTACATGAATTATATGTCGGGGGTGAACATGGCTTCGGCTTCCTTCAACCGCACCATCAAGGAGAAAGCATCCTGGGCGGTATCGGCACAGTACGTAGACTACGGAAAGATGAAACAGACGGATGAAAACAACATCCAGACGGGCGAGTTTTCAGCCAAGGATATCGCCGTAGCCGGTTATTTTTCCTATATGCTCAGCGAGAGGATTGCAGGAGGCATCACGGCAAAATTCATCACGTCTTACATCGGCGACTACAACTCTATCGCCATGGGGGTAGACCTCGGCATCAACTATTATGACCCCGATCACGAATGGTCGCTATCTGCCGTAGCCAAGAACCTCGGTGGACAGTTAAAGGCTTACGACGAAGAATATGAAAAGATGCCGATAGACCTGCAGGCAGGCATTAGCAAGCGTTTTGTAAACTCACCATTCAGATTTTCCGCCACCCTGGTCAACTTAAATCACTGGGACAGCGAACTAAAGAACCACCTAGTAGTGGGTATCGACCTCTTGCTGGGCGAAAGCATTTGGCTAGGTGGAGGCTACAACTTCCGCCGTGCAAACGAGATGAAAATCGTAAACAGCGAGGACGAAGAGAGTAGCCACGGAGCAGGTTGGTCGTTCGGAGGCGGTATCAACCTGGAACGATTCAACCTCAACATCGCCTATGGCAAATATCACGTCAGCAGCAGTAGCCTATTAATGAATGTAAGCTACAGGCTGTGATGGGAAGCCGAAAGGATTAATCATTAAGACAAAAGACAAAACAACATAGAAAAATGAAAAAGATTACAATAGCCATTGATGGCTACTCATCATGTGGGAAAAGCACCATGGCGAAAGACCTCGCCAAGGAGATAGGTTACGTATATGTAGATACAGGTGCCATGTATCGTTCTGTTACCCTTTATGCCTTGCGCCACCACCTTTTTAACGAGGATGGCAGCGTGAACATCGAGCAGTTGGAGCAAGAGATGTCCAACATCAAGATTTCCTTTAAATTCAATGAGGAGACGGGACGTCCTGACTGCTACCTGAACGAAGAATTAGTAGAACAAGAAATCCGTAGCTTAGAGGTTTCCAATCATGTTAGTCCGATTGCATCCATACCCTTCGTACGTACGGCTTTGGTCGCCCAACAGCAGAAGATGGGCGAGAACAAGGGCGTGGTGATGGATGGTCGAGACATCGGCACCACCGTATTTCCTCATGCCGAACTGAAGATTTTCGTCACTGCCGACTCCAAAGTTAGAGCACAGCGCCGATACGATGAGTTGCAAGCCAAGGGAATGCCAGGCGACTTCGATGAGATACTGAAGAATGTAGAAGAGCGCGACTACATCGACACCCATCGTGAAACATCCCCACTCCGAAAGGCAGATGATGCCATAACGCTCGATAATAGCCACATGACTATACCCGAGCAAAAGGCTTGGCTTATGGAACAATACGCAAAGGCCACAAACGAGTAGAATACAAGACTACGCAGTTCTCCAAATGCAAACATTTCTTAAATTCAAATATTCAATCCAAAGAAAATGCCTGTTTGCAGAGTGTAAGTTCGACGGAAAATCATTTTTTCATACCTTTGCAAGCAAATGACAAGGTAGTAATGATATAGATTATAAATTTTGAGTTAATTACTGTTTTTTGAAGGTGGT
>CAVKLF010000015.1:0-29441 GCA_963657075.1 bacterium
TGGGCGATGTTCTCGGAGGCTGCCAAGGCGAGCTTCTACGGCCAGTGCCTGAACGAGCAGGTGAATCCCAAGACCTTCGAGGGCGAGGCGCTGCCCCAGTTCGACCTGCAGCAGCCCGACGGCTCCAAGAAGAGCATGGCCAGCTGCGTGAAGGGCAAGAAATACTATCTGGTAGATTTCTGGGCTTCCTGGTGCGGTCCTTGCCGCAAGGAAATCCCTAATCTCAAGAAGCAGTACGAATTGTACAAGGACAAGGGCTTGGAGATAGTGAGCGTTTCCATCGACAAGAACAACGTGCAGTGGAAGAAGGCGCTTGACGAGGAAAAGCTGCCTTGGCCCAATGGTGTAGACCGCAACGGAATCGCCGATGCCTACAAGGTGCGCTTTATCCCTGCCATCTTCCTGGTAGACGGAGCTACGGGCAAGTGCATCGCCGAGAACATTCGTGGCGAGGAATTGGCCAACAAACTGGCAGAATTGTTCAAATAATGAAAGCAATAGACCGCATTTTTTTCGATAATATCGTAAAAATGCGGTTATTTTTTTGTATTTTTGTACCCGAAATGCTTCTTTAAGCGTTATATATATAAACAATATCCGTAAAAAATGATAGAGAAAAACAAGCGAGAGCGCATCATCGCCCTCGTCAATAAGGAAGTAGTGCCTGCCATCGGATGTACCGAGCCTATGGCCGTGGCACTCTGTACCGCCCAGGCTGCCACCACGCTGGGCAAGCGCCCTGAGCGCATCGAGGTGTTTTTGAGCCCTAACATGCTGAAGAATGCCATGGGTGTAGGTATCCCTGGAACAGGCATGATAGGTTTGCCTATCGCCGTTTCGCTCGGTGCCCTTATCGGCAAACCGGAATATGAACTTGAAGTATTGAAAGACCTGAACCCTGAATCTTTGGAACAGGGCAAGCAATACATTCAGGATGCCGATATCGACATCAAATTGAAGCAGGGCGATGTGGATAAACTTTACATTGAGGTGACCTGTTATGCAGGCGATGCCCAGACTACTGCCATTATCTCGGGCGGTCATACCCATTTCGTCTATGTAGAGCGCAATGGCGAGGTGGTGCTCGATAAGCGTGGCGCAGGAACTGCCGATGAGGCAGACGATGACATCCAGCTCAACCTTCGTATGGTTTACGACTTCGCCACCACCGCTCCGCTTGATGAAATTCGCTTCATCCTCAAGACCAAAGAATACAACATGAAGGCTGCCGAAGAGAGCATCAAGGGCAATTATGGTCATTGTCTGGGCAAGACGATGGATCGCCCCTTGAGTCACGGCATCTTCGGCAACAATATTTTTTCTCATATCATCTCTCGCACCGCCTCGGCTTGCGACGCGCGTATGGGTGGAGCCATGATTCCGGTGATGAGCAATAGCGGCAGTGGCAACCAGGGCATCTGTGCTACCAATCCTGTGGTGGTATATGCGATGGAGAACGAAAATACTGAGGAAGAGTTGATTCGTGCCTTGATGCTCAGTCATTTGACTGCCATCTACATCAAGCAGAGTTTAGGCAAGCTGTCTGCTCTCTGCGGATGCGTGGTAGCCAGCACGGGCAGCAGTTGCGGCATTACCTATCTGATGGGAGGCGACTACCAGCGTATCTGCAATTCTGTAAAGAATATGGTAGCCAATCTCACTGGTATGATTTGCGATGGTGCCAAGCCTAGCTGCGCCCTGAAGATTTCTTCGGGAGTGAGCACCGCTCTTCTTTCCGCTCTTCTCTCCATGGAAGGCAAGTGCGTGACAAGTGCTGAGGGTATCGTAGATGATGATGTAGACAAGTGCATCCACAACCTTACCAGTATCGGTGCCGACGCCATGAGAGCCACCGACGATATGGTGCTCGACATCATGACACACAAGTAAATGGTTCTTTTCGGCTTTCTAGACTGATTGTTATGAATGCCTGTAAAGCTAAAGGCTCGCAAAATTCTCATAGAGAAATCTTGCGAGCCTTTTATATTATCGAGTAGCAAGTGAATTCTTCGTTCTTCACTCTTCACTCTTCACTCCTTATACGAGCGTAGCCACGATTTCCTCGCGGGTACCAGGCAACATGTCAATGACTGGAATCTCGGGCATGGTGTAACAGCCTGGCTGCAAGCGGAACGAAGCACGGGCTACGTTGACCAATACCTGTGCGGTGAGGGCAGGGTTGTTGATGCTCATGTTGAACTCCAAACGCTGGTTCTGAGTCTTGCCCGATACGCCCTTGCGAACGAGGTTGACGCCATGGCCCATGTCCTTGACATCATCTACAGATGCTACTGCAAACACGTGGGTCTCGTCGTGAGCGAAATATGGGTCGGCCTTGATCTCGGCTGTTACCTCCTCAAGGGTAGCACCTTCTTCCAACTCTACGTATACCATGCGGCGATGAATGCCCTCACCCAATGGGATAGTTACAGAGAGAGCTTCCTTTACACCCTTCTTGCTGCGTACGCATACGGAGTGGCCCATACTCATACCAGGACCAAAATTGGTGTAGGTCAATCCCTTAGGAGCCAAACTTTCCATCAATACACGTACGATAGAGTCTGAACCTGGGTCCCAGCCGGCAGCGATAACGCTCACCTTACCAGCCTTCTTGCAGTTCTCCATCTGCTTGGTGCGATAGTCGAGGATGCTGGTATGGATGTCGAAGCTGTCTACGGTGTTGATACCGAGAGCCACGATTTTCTCTGCATACTCAGGGCAAGAACGGGTAGGGGTGGCGAGGATGGCTACATCTACATCCTTCAGCTTGGTGATGTCGTCTGCTACCTCATACTCAGCCAACTCTGCTGGCTTGTTCTCTGCGCCCTTACGGCGTACGATACCTGCAATCTCGAAGTCTGGTGCAGCTTCGAGAGCCTCTACAGTAAACTTACCGATGTTGCCGTAACCTACTACGGCTGCTCTAAATTTCTTCATGTTCTTCTTTCTTTTATTGGATTGTTTTATTCTTAATATGTTTCTTTCTTGTTGTTTTTAAGGGTAGAATTGCTGCTTTTGGTTTGTTTGCAGTTGCAAAAGTATATTTTTTCCTTGAAATACGTAACGAATTAATAGATTTTTAACTCATAAAACTTGCGAAAAGTTATAAAATCATAGTTTTTAGGTATGGATTCAGTATGATTTATAAGCTTAAAGTTGCTTGTGCTTGCTGATTGCTAGGGGACCGCAGCATTCGATTTTGTATTTGCAGACTCTGATTTTTGTATGAGTAGACTCTGAATTATGTATTGGCAGACTAAGAATTGTGTGTTCGCAGATTACGAATATGAATTCGCAGACTCCGAACTTGTATCCGAAGTCTGCGAACATAAATATCCTGCACTTATAAGTCCCATTCGTAGGTGTCGTATATTACTCCTCTACCTCCAAATCCTTCCTTCTGTGCTATCAGTCCCTCGTTGAGGTAGTCGCCATTGCCCTCAGTGGATCGTCCAAAGTCCAGGTACTTGTAGTCGGGATAATCTTCATACATTACCTTATTATATATGGCATCCACAGCGCCTAGTTCCTTCCCTATGTCATTGGAAGAACAATACTGCCCGTGAATCATGACTCCCTTATTCAGATAAAAAGTGAGTCCTGCCACAACCTCTCCTTGATAATAAGAGTTATATTGTACGATGTTGTTGGGGAATCGGCTATGCAATAGTTCGATTTCTTCCAAAGTATGTACAGGATGGGCGTGGTGACGTTTCATCAAGTTGTCGTCCAAGACTTTCCAGAAGCCTGCAAAATCGTCTGTTCTTTTTACGATGATGCCTGCATCCATCGCCTTTTTCAGTCTGCGTCTTCTGTCTTTTCTCCATCTAAGATGTTCTTGCATGAAGATGCACATACCCATATCTCTGGCTATAATGCGAGGATGGCATTGCCAGTGTATGGCGTAAAGGTCTTCTTCTGATGGTAATTGGTGATAAACCCAGGGGATAGGTTTGTAGATAACCTTTTTGAACCCTTGGGTTCTCAAGTATGGGTTGAGCTCCTTGAATAGTTCTACGACTTCTGCAGTAGTAACGTTGTTGCTCATGATGAGCCCACCGTATGTTAGGCCTAAGTGCGAGCAGAATACTCCTTCTCGTTCATGGGCGGGCAAGATGGAGTGAAGTTTGCCATTCTTGAAGAATAGTAGCGAATGGTCCTTGAATCTATCGGAGTGGTACTCCAGGTAGTTGCGATAAAATAGAAACGTGGAGTTTCTGGCTTTAGTTACATAGTTGTCCCATAAGGTATGGTATTCTGGTGTGTATCTTACAATGTCAAACATGTTGCTGTGTGTGGTTTATAAACTCTTCATATTCGTAGATATAGTCGTTGGCATCGTACAATTCGGATGCCAAGACGAGGCAAACGGAACCTGCGGCAAAGTCTTGTAGGGTTCGCCAAATACCCGTGTTGACCAATAATCCCTGGTCGGGGCGATTGAGGTGGTAAGTCTGTTGCGTCTTGCCATCGTCTAGCGTTACACTAAAAGAACCGCTGGCGGCGATGATGACCTCCAGACATTCTTTGTGAGCATGACCTCCACGTGCAGCTCCTATAGGGATGTCGTATGTCCAGTAGGTGCGCTTGATATGGAAAGGTACGCTGGCAAGAGATTGCACCGTTGTGCTGAATCCCTTGCCATTTGGATGACTTGACAATTCTATGATTGTTCCTATCTCTTTCATTCAGTCTTTATTTCTTCATGTAAGGGTCTGTGCCCAGTACGGTTTTGGCGAGTCTCTTCGCCTTGTCTCTCAGCAGGTTCATGTCTTCGCCCTTCTCTCCATAGCAGAGTACCACGCCCATTCTTCTGCCTACGTGAGCTTCGGGCTTGCCGAAGATGCGGATGCGAGTATGGTCTTCCTTGAGCGCATCGAGAAGGTTGTAATTCAGTGGCTCTGTGCTTTCTTCTGGTGAGAGAATGACAGCGGAACAACCGATGTGCTCTAAGTGGATGCCTGCGATAGGTAATCCCATGACGGCACGGAAGTGAAGTTCGAACTCACTGAGGTTGGTGGTGTGACCTAATGTTACCATGCCTGTATCGTGTGGACGAGGACTCAACTCTGAGAAAATGACTTCTCCCTGCTTGCTGAGGAAAAACTCGACGCCCCAAAGACCGGCGCCCGTCAGTGCCTTGGTAACTTCGGCTGCAATGTGCTGTGCTTGCTTCAAAGCCTCCTCTGGTAGCTGGAATGGTTGCCAACTCTCACGGTAGTCGCCGCCCTTCTGTACGTGTCCGATAGGTGGGCAGAAGAGGGGAGGACCGTCTTGTTGGGTTACGGTAAGGAGGGTGAACTCAGAATCGAAGTCGATGAATTCCTCGATGATGACTTCCTTCACGTCGCCTCTGCCTTCCTCCATAGCTTCCTTATAGGCTTCCTTCAGCTCGTCATCATTGTGTACATAGCTCTGACCATGGCCGCTGGAGCTCATCAGTGGTTTTACTACGCATGGGAAACCAATCTCGTCGGCAGCATTCTTAAACTCTTCGAAAGTCTTGGCATAGAAATACTTGGCTGTGCGAAGCCCTAGCTCCCTAGCGGCCAGGTCGCGGATGGCACGGCGGTTCATCGTATAGTTGACGGCACGGGCGGATGGTACTATCTGGATACCTTCCTTTTCGAAATCGAAGAGACGTTCGGTGCGAATAGCCTCTATCTCTGGCACGATGATATCTGGGTGGTGCTTCTCTACTACGGCGGAGAGAGCCTCTCCATCGAGCATAGAGAATACCTCGCGCTCGTCGGCTACCTGCATCGCTGGTGCGTTGTCATACTTGTCGCAAGCTATTACGTACTGTCCTGCACGCTTGGCTGCAATGGTAAATTCCTTGCCCAGTTCGCCTGAGCCCAAAAGCATAATCTTCTTCATTTCGATGAATGTTAGGTGTTAAACGTTAAGTGTTAGCTTGGCTTTGATAAATGCTGCGATAAACTTCTCGGTCTCTTCGATTCCCAGAAGGCTGCTATTGATGCAGAGGTCGTAGCTCTCGCTGTGACCCCATTGTTTGCCTGTATAGTAGCTATAGTAAGAGGCACGCTCGCTCTCATGGTTGGAGATGAACTTGCGGGCGGCGGTATGGTCTATCCCTTTGCGCTGGCTCACTGCATTGATGCGGTCGTCGAGGTTGGCTGTGATAAAGACATTGACGACATTCTCGTAGTCGCGGAGCACATAGTCGGCAGTACGACCTACAAACACGCAGTTGCCCTCATCGGCAGCCTTCTTGATGGCGTCGCTCTGGAATTTATAAAGACCTTCCTGCGAAAAGTCGTTATGATAAAAGGAGTTGTCGCTGAGGAATGGCAGATGGGTATGGAAGAGAGACTTGAAGAATCCCTTCTGTTCATCGTTCTGCTCAAAGAACTTGGCAGAAAAACCGCTCTCCTGGGCTGCCAGGTTCAGAAGCTCTCTGTCGTAGCACTTGCAGCCAAAGTCTTGGGCTAACTTCTCTGCGATGATGTGACCGCCACTACCTATTTGGCGTCCCACGTTTATGATAATCTTTTTATCCATAGTCTTTTTATAATTAGGAGTCTTTTAAGTTATGAGTTAGAAGCTGGAAGTGAGCAGCCTTAGCCGTCGAATTCTTCACTCTTCCCTCTTCGTTCTTCACTTAACTTCCCTCTTCGTTCTTCACTCTCTAAATGCTGTTTCTTGAGTTTCTTCATGTACCACAGCATGACCACTGCTGCAATGATGGCGGCGGAGAGGTCGGAGATAGGCATGGAGTACCATACTCCGTCTATGCCCCACCAGACTGGCAACAGTGCCAAGAGAGGCAGAAGGATAAGCATCTGGCGTGACAGCGAAAGGAAAATACTGATCTTTACCTTGCCGATACACTGGAAGAAGTTGGTCGTTACCATCTGGAATCCGATGAAGGGGAAGAATACGATGACCACTCGGATTGCCTTGATCGACATATCTATCAGCGTCGGGTCGGTGGTAAACATTCTCGCACAATAGTAGGGCAGGAACATGGCTATCAGCCAACCTGTCACCATGATGGCGGTGGCAAAGATGATGGAGAGATTTACTACTCGCATCAGACGGTCAAACTTCTGTGCGCCATAGTTGTAGCCTGCTATTGGCTGCATACCTTGATTGATGCCGATGACGAACATGACGAATACCATGGCAATACCATTGGCAATGCCGTAGGCACCCACTGAGAGGTCGCCGCCAAATCTGACAAACTGGTTGTTCATGAAGATGACTACGACACAGGCACATACGTTCATTAGGAAGGGGGATATTCCGATGGCTAAGATATGCTTTACGAGTTTCTTCTTCAGTTGGTAGATGCCTCGCTTGAAATGGAGCAACTCGTTCTTGTTGCTGAAGAGTTTCATCTGCCAGCAGAGAGCCATCAGCTGCGAGAGGATGGTGGCGATGGCGGCACCTCGGATGCCCCATCCGAAACCCAGGATAAAGAGAGCATCGAGCATCACATTCATCAGCACGGTAAAGATGGTGGCATACATCGCCTGCTTGGGCTTGCTGGCTGCTCGCAAAAGGGCGTTCATGCCAAAGTACATGTGGCTGAATACATTGCCTAGCAAGATGATGACCATGTACTCATGTGCATAAGGCAGGGTTTGGTCGCTGGCACCGAAGAATCGGAGGATAGGGTCGAGAAAGAGTAAGCAGATGATGCTTAGTCCGATACCCACAATAAGATTCAATGAAAAAGTGTTGCCCAGAATATTTTGAGCTGTCGCATAGTCTTTTTGTCCCAGCTTCACACTGATGGCGGTAGACGCTCCTATGCCAATGCCGGCACCGAAGGCTGCGGTGAGGTTCATGAAGGGGAAGGTGATGGCTAGACCGGAGATGGCCATCGCTCCCACTCCCTGGCCGATAAACACACGGTCTACGATGTTGTAGAGCGAAGCTGCAGTCATCGCAATCATTGCGGGCAAGGCATACTGTATGAGGAGTTTGCCCACCGGCTTGGTTCCCAATTCTAATGTTGCTTGTTTATTTTCCATGATGCAAAAGTACAAAAAATATTCGATACATTATTCTATATATAGGTTAAAACTTGCAATCTTCACAAAAACTTTCCTTTTCATTTGGTGTTTTCAGTTAAAAAGAGTACTTTTGCACTTCAGAATAAACAAGATTTTAACAACAATCTCACAAGATAGTAATTGTCTTGTAAAATAGTAACAATCTGGACTACCTGCATATTGGAGATGAAACGATTATTGATATTATATGCCTTCTTGCTCGTTTGCTGGTCGATGCTAGCCACCGAAGTTGTGGCTGGTGGCGAATGTGGTGTGATGCGACAGTCGCGCGCCCTGGGCACAGGATGGATTTCTTATCCTGGCGGCAAATGCCAGATGTATCGCCTGTATCTTAGGGACAAAGACTTATCTAACACTCCATTCTCCGTACATCGCCCGCAAGAATTTCTGTCTCTTCGTAGCATCGAGCGGCGCAAGCGTCAGAATCTCCCGATAGACTTAACCGATCTTCCGATAGCTCCTGCCTATGTGAAAGCCTTGGCGGAGGCAGGGGTCGAAATCGTAGGCAAGAGTAAGTGGAACAATACCCTCCTTATTCGCATCCGTAAAGAAAAGGAACTGCATAAACTTGATGGCTTCGATTTCGTGGTCAGGAAAATGAAAGTGTTTACTTCGCCCGATTCCATCAGTGAGCGTACTCGCTTTAGCGTGCGTCAGGCTCTGAATGACTTTGGAGGTGGAAGTGGCGACTATGGTGCCGCCGATGCGCAGATCAAGTCGCTCAATGGCAAGAGATTGCATGCGGCTGGCTATACGGGAAAGGGGATGATGATAGCGGTGTTCGATGGCGGCTTCATGAATGTGGATAAGATACCAGCCTTGCACGGCGTCAAGTTGGCTGGAGTAAAAGACTTTGTGGTGCCACAGTCCAAGAATGTCTTTACGGAGATGGAACATGGCACGATGGTGCTTTCCACGATGGCTGCCAACGCCCCCAACCTTTATGTGGGTGTGGCTCCGGAGGCTGAATATCTATTGGTACGCTGTGAGGACGAACGTACGGAGAGCCTTGCCGAGGAAGATTATTGGGCTGAGGCTGCTGAGTATGCCGACAGTGTGGGCGTGGACATCATCAACTCTTCGCTCGGCTACCATGGCTTCGATGATGAAACCACCGATCATCATTACTGGGAACAGGATGGTAATACGGCCTTGATTTCTCGTACGGCTTCGATGTGTGCCGACAAGGGCATCGTATGTGTTAATTCGGCTGGTAACGATGGGATGGGCAGTTGGAAACGCATCAATTTTCCCGCCGATGCCAGGGATATCCTGACTGTAGGCAGCATCAACGAACAAGGAGTAAATGCCGCATTCAGTGCCGTAGGACCTACTGCCGATGGTAGAATCAAGCCCGATGTAATGGCGTATGGTAGCCCTACCTCTGTGATTACTGGTAGGGGTAGCATCATCAATGACAATGGTACTTCCTTTTCTGCCCCCCTGGTGGCAGGTATGGTGGCGTGTCTCTGGCAAGCCTTGCCTCATAAGACAGCCAAGCAAGTTATCAAACTGGTAAGATTGGCCGGCGACAACCAGCAGCATCCCGATAACATCTTCGGGTATGGTGTGCCTGACTTCTGGAAAGCTTATCAGACAGGCAAGGCGATAAGGTAAGTGAAGAGTGAAGAGTGAAGAGTGAAGAGTGAAGAACGAAGAGTGAAGAACGAAGAATTCGGTATTCATCGGTGTAAACTCCTAACTCCGACATAAAAGAATAAGTATGGCAAAGCATTTATCCCTTTACGAACTAAACAGCATGGTGCGCGATGTCATTTCGATGTCGCTCCCCGATAGTTATTGGGTAGAGGCAGAACTCTCCGAGGCTCGCGAGGGGTATGGGGGGCACTGCTATATGGAGCTCATCGAGAAGGATGAACGTTCCAATACGCCGATAGCCAAGGCACATGCCTCCTGTTGGCGAAACCGTTGGATGCTCATCAAACCGCATTTCGAACGGGTAACAGGTCAGCGCATTCATGCTGGAATGAAAGTACTTCTCAAGGTTCATGCCCAATTCCATGAGAACTACGGTTTCTCTTGGATCGTGGACGACCTCGATCCCAACTATACGATGGGCGACATGGCACGCAAACGTTTGGAAATCATCAATACCCTGAAGGAAGAGGGTGTCTTCGACCTACAGAAGGAGTTGTCGCTCCCGATGTTCTGTCAGCGCATAGCCGTTATTTCGAGTGCCACGGCAGCAGGCTATGGTGACTTTTGTAATCAACTGGCCGATAACGACTACGGCTTGCAATTCAAGACCCGTCTCTTTTCTGCTACGATGCAAGGTGAGGGCGTGGAGCAGAGCGTCATTGCAGCCCTCGACCATATCAATGACGAGTGGGAAGAATGGGACTGTGTGGTCATCATCCGAGGTGGAGGAGCCACGAGCGATCTCTCTGGATTCGACACCCTAGCACTTGCCGAGAATGTAGCCAACTTCCCTCTGCCTATCATCACAGGCATCGGACATGAACGAGACGAAAGTGTACTCGACATGATATCCTTCCAGCGGGTAAAAACCCCGACGGCAGCCGCTGCTTACCTTGTACAGCATCTCACCGCAGCCTATACGAGGGTGATGGATGCACAAGACGCGATTATCAATTATGTAAAGCATCGCTTGCAAGTGGAGCGGTTACGACTCGATAAATTGTCGAATACCATCCCAGTGCAGTTCTCGCTCGTCAAGACTAGACAAGGAGCAAGGCTCGACCGTTTGATGAATCGACTGACGAGTGAAGTGCAGCAGAAAATATCATCAGCCCAGCGCAAGATAGAAATCCTCTCACAGAACATCTCGCCTGTCCTGGAAAAGAAAATGCTCACCGAACATCATCGTCTGCAGATGCTGGAGCAACGCATCAAGTCGCAAGACCCAGAACTCCTTTTGAGGCGAGGCTATAGTATTACCCTGAAAGACGGTAAGAGCGTAAGAGATGCCGCCTCGCTACAATCTGGCGACAGCATTGAAACGAAATTTGCCAAGGGAACAGTACATTCGGTAGTCAAATAAACTGAATAAAAATGACACATTAAACAAAAAAATACATGGCTAAACAAGAAATGAAATACGAGGCGGCAGTCCAGGAACTCGAAGAGATAGTGGACAAGATGGAGAACGATGAACTCGACATCGACCAACTCTCCGAACAGTTGAAACGTGCCAAGGCATTGGTAAAGCTCTGTAAGGACAAACTCACCAAGACGGATGGGGAAATCAAGAAGCTCTTAAGTGAGGAGTGATGAATGAAGAGTGAAGAAATCAATAGATTTTGAGTAATAAAGATAACGTTTTTGCTAAATAATGGTTGGAAAAGTTGCAGATTAACGGATTATTTTGTACTTTTGCAGACAAATATTAGTAGAACATTTAAAAATAAGATGTTATGAAAGACTTAGATTGGTCTAATTTATCGTTCGGCTATCGCCGTACAGATTACAATGTTCGCTGTTACTATCGCGACGGCAAATGGGGCGAAATAGAGGTTTGCTCTGATGAGTATTTGAATTTGCACATGGCTGCTACCTGCTTGCATTATGGTCAGGAGGCGTTCGAGGGCTTGAAGGCTTATCGTTGCCCTGACGGCAAGGTGCGTGTGTTCCGTATGGACGAGAATGCAGCTCGCTTGCAGAGCACTTGCCGTGGTATCTTGATGCCTGAGGTGCCAACTGAATTGTTTGAGGAAATGGTGAAGAAGGTAGTGCGTCTCAATCAAGAGTGGATTCCTACATACGAGAGTGGCGCTACACTTTATATTCGTCCGTTGCTTATCGGTACGAGCGCTCAGGTGGGTGTGCATCCTTCTACAGAGTATTGCTTCTTGATTTTCGTTACTCCAGTGGGGCCTTACTTCAAGGGCGGATTCTCCAGCAACCCATACGTCATTATCCGTGAATACGACCGCTCTGCTCCGCTCGGAACAGGTATCTATAAGGTGGGTGGCAACTATGCCGCTTCTCTCAAGGCCAATTCTATAGCTCATGAGAAGGGCTACGCTTGCGAGTTCTATCTCGATGCCAAGGAGAAGAAGTACATGGACGAGTGTGGCGCTGCCAACTTCTTTGGTATCAAGAACAATACTTACGTTACACCTAAGAGTAGCTCTATTCTCCCTTCCATTACCAACAAGAGCCTGATGCAGTTGGCTGAGGACCTCGGTATGAAGGTGGAGCGTCGTCAGATACCTGAGGAAGAACTGGAAACTTTCGAAGAGGCTGGTGCTTGCGGTACTGCTGCCGTTATCTCGCCTATCAGCTACATCGACGACTTGGAGACTGGCAAGCGTTACGACTTCGGTTCTGAGCCTGGTCCTGTCTCTAAGCACTTGTACGAAACCCTCCGTGGCATTCAGTATGGCACAGTAGAGGATAAGCATGGTTGGACCACGGTGGTGATCGAATAATGAGCAAGGGAAAGTTAGAGAAATTTGCAGATATGGAACGCTTCGAGAATGTGTTCCAGTATCCATATAGTGTGGTAGACGACGTGCCTTTCGAGATGAAGGGCAAGTGGCGTGAGATGTATTTCCACAACAATCATCCTATCGTTTTGGAGTTGGGTTGTGGCAAGGGCGAGTACACCGTGGAATTGGCTAAACTCTACCCAAATGTGAATTTCATTGGCGTAGACATCAAGGGTGCACGTATGTGGACGGGTGCCAAGAAGGCGATAGAAGAAGGACAGAAGAATGTAGCTTTCCTCCGTACCAATATCGAAATTATCGACCGTTTCTTCGCAGAGGATGAGGTGCAGGAGATTTGGCTTACTTTCTCCGACCCTCAGATGAAGAACCCTCGCAAGCGCTTGACATCTACCTACTTCATGAATCGCTATCGCCACTTCCTAGTGGATGGGGGAATCATTCATCTGAAGACGGACTCCAATTTCCTCTTCACCTATACTACCTACATGGTAGACACCAATCATCTGCCAGTGCTCTTCCGCACCCTAGACCTCTATCATGAGGATGGTATCGACGAGGAGACGCGCAAGATTCTCTCCATCCAGACTTATTATGAGAGTATGTGGATAGAACGGGGATTGAATATCAAGTACCAAAAGTTTGCTTTGCCCAAGGATGGCGAACTCGTGGAGCCTGATGTGGAGATTCCGCTCGATGACTATCGCAGTTACCGCCGAGACAAGCGCAGTTCGAAAGAGACTGCCAAGTAAAGCTATTTCAAAACAAAAAGATTCCTTTAGAATCTATACGAAGAGAGGGAGTGTTCATCAGCCATTGATGACCACTCCCTCTTTTCGTATGCAAGTACTATTTATCTACAGGTACTTATTTATTTACTGGTTTTATTTATCTACGGGGAATACGTAGAATTCTCTATCTACGTCGAAGTCGAGAACCCACTGGTCGACAATCACATTGTCATCTAGCGCCTTGATTTCTACGCTATGGTTGCCGCTAGGTAGCGTGACATAGAAAGTCTTCAGAGCTTGTCCTCGCCAAAGGTCTAACTTCCACTGCTTGGAGTTACGCTCTTCCTTCATTTGGCAAACCACTGGTGCAGCATGGTCGATACTTACGCTAACCTTCATCGACTGACAGCTGTAAGCGTAGCATGGAATAACGGCGAGGGTGAATCGGGCATCTCCGCTCTGCTTGCTATAGAATGTATAGTTGAGACTTGCTCCTTTGGGTAGCTTCACTGCCTTGTTGCTGTGGCCCAAGAGTGGGAGAGTTTTGATTTCCTCGTATGCCTGGTCCTTGGTGGCGGGGGCATTCGACACGGTAGTCCACTGCCACGCATTCTTGGCGACAATGTCGCTGGTTGAGAGTACGAGCGGCTTGAGGTCTTCCGTACGGTCGAAGGCATCTTTTCTGTACTTCACGATGTCGGATGCCGAGAGTGTGCCTGGTAGGGAAGGGGATTGCATTTCTGCACCATTGATAGGAACAAAGTTGTGCCATTTGCCCTTGCCGATGCGACTATAGTAGTTGTTGAGTTGTTTCAGCTTATCGTAGGCTGTAAGGCTGACTGCTGCGGCAGCCTTCGCCTCACTGTCATTGGCAAAGAGACCAGGACGTGCGATATGGCGAGCCTCTTGTGCCTCCAGCTCCTTCTCGGCGATGAGGGCGGCGGAGAAGATGGGGTATTTTACTATCTCGAAGAATCCGTCTTTCTGTTGGTCTGGTAAGGTTCGCTCGATGGCTTCTGCCTTGCTCTTCAACTGGTCGTAGGCGTAGAGGTAACGTTCCAGTTCGTTGCCAAACTCGCCTGAATGAAACTCCGTGTCGCCGTATGGCATTGCCATATAGGCAGGTTGGCGGATGCTGGTAAGGTGATAGTATTCTTCCATCAAAGGGAGGATTCGCTTGCCTGTTGCATCGCCAAACTGCTGGCAGAGCCAATCTTGGAGATAGAACTTGCAGCCTACTTTGAGTGCATACTTATTCCAGGCTAAGTCCATCATTATGGAGAGTTGGAGGGCTGATAACTTAGGATTGGTTACGTTGGCAATCCAAGCGCAGTCCTCATTGTTATGATTTTCAGAACGATGATTCTTTTCGTTGTGTGCATTCTTCTTCTCCACGAACTCTTTGTTGTTGAGCGCTTCTAGCATCAAGCCTGGTGAGGTATTGCTGATGTCCATCTGTGGGTCATCGAACAGTAGCTTCACATTTTCTATGTTTTTCTTGTGCTTTTTGTGTTTCTTTCCCACCAGTTCGATGACCTTGTAGTTTTCTGCCATGCAAATGTCGAAACTGTCTACTACAGCCTTGTTGTAGTTAGCCTCATGCTTGCCGTCTGCCAGCCAGAGTGTGTTACTTCTGAGTCGCAACATGAGGCGGGCTAGTTGGCTATAATTTTGTGGCTTCATCCATTGGCTGTTGTTGAGAGCCAGTCCACGATTCTCGATTCTCGGAATCTCCACCCATTCTTGGTCTGCTGGTATGGAGATCGACTTGCGAGACTGAGGCTGCAGGTCGTTCCATGCTGTCCAGGGTGATACGCCTGCCATTTTGGATAGGTGCATGATGGCATAAGCTGTGCCTCGTGCATTGCTGCCTATCGCGATGACCTTATTGTTGCGAGTTCCTATGTAGTAAGCATCTTTGGCTGTAATAAACTTGTGGAGAGGGACTCCTAGCTTTTCCACTGCGCCAAATTCCTTGTTGGAGAGCATGTCTAGCTGGTAAATCTGAATAGGGGCATTTGACTTCTGCTTGGCTGCGAATCCTGTGACACTCTTCATGTCGTCTTCGAAAAGGCGAAGGGCAATCTTTACTACTGGCGAAGTGCTGGCGCAGATATTATAGGTTACCTTTCCATAGCCGTCTGTCCAGTATACGTTGGTGGGTGTAGTAGTTACTGTGGTTGTATGATGTACCTTGTTTTTGGTAGAGGCTTGGCAGGCAAGTCCCATCAAAGCCAAGGCTGAGCATAATATCATCTTTTTATAATTCATTTTTATCTCATTTTTCTATATTCTGCAAAGATACATAAAAGTGTTTAATATCTGAAATTATTTAGTTTTTATTTGCTTATTACATATTTTATTGTTACTTTTGCATACCAAACAAAAGAAAACATGATGACATTATATCCAAAATTGATAGAAGAAGCCCTGGCTACTGTAATTTATCCAGGCACCAAGAAGAATCTCATTGAGAGTGAGATGCTTGCCGATACGCCTAGTATCAATGGTATGAAGGTGAAGGTGGTGTTGCTCTTTCCTCGTGATACAGATCCTTTCTTGAAGAGCACAGTGAAGGCGGCTGAGGCTGCCATCCATTATCACATCTCCAAGGAGGTGGAAGTGGAGATTGTTACTGAGTTTAAGTCAGCTCCACGTCCTGAAGTGGGCAAGATGCTTCCGCAGGTGAAGAATATCATCGCCGTTAGCTCGGGTAAGGGTGGTGTAGGTAAGAGCACAGTTTCTGCCAATCTGGCCATCGCCCTTGCAAAGCTGGGCTACAAGGTAGGTTTGCTCGATACGGATATCTTTGGACCTTCTATGCCTAAGATGTTTGGCGTGGAGGATGAGCGTCCTTACTCTGTTCACAAGGATGGCAGAGACTTGATAGAACCTGTGGAGAAATACGGGGTCAAGTTGTTGAGTATCGGTTTCTTCGTTAGTCCTACCACGGCTACCTTGTGGCGTGGCGGTATGGCTTGTTCGGCCCTGAAACAGTTGATTGCCGATGCTGATTGGGGAGAATTGGATTACTTCATCCTCGATACTCCTCCAGGCACCAGCGATATTCACTTGACGCTTCTCCAAACCCTTGCCATCACTGGCGCAGTTATCGTAAGTACCCCTCAGCAGGTGGCTCTTGCCGATGCTCGCAAGGGTATCGACATGTATCAGAACGACAAGGTAAATGTGCCTATCCTTGGTCTTATCGAAAATATGGCTTACTTTACGCCTGCTGAGTTGCCAGAGAACAAGTATTATATCTTTGGCAAGGAGGGATGTAAGAATCTTGCTGAGGAGATGAATGTGCCGTTGCTTGCCCAAATTCCTATCGTACAGGGTATCTGTGAGGGAGGTGATGATGGCGCTCCTGCTGCCACCAAGGTAGATTCCATTACTGGTCAGGCTTTCTTGAGTCTCGCCCAGAGTGTGGTTACTGTGGTGAACAGACGTAATAAGGAGCAGGCTCCTACTAAGATTGTGGGAACGCACTAATGCTACCTAGTATCTATTTTGGTAGTTTTCCTTCTAAAAAAGAATAAGTAAACCGCACAACAGCTGTTGTGCACTTGCGCATCTATTGATGTGCGGGTGTCGCTCAGCTGTTGTGCGGTTGTCTTTTGTAATGGGAGAAGTTACGCTTTTTCGGTATTTTCCAGCAAGCTTTCTGTTTCATCCTCCTCTTCCGCAAGCTCTGCTGTAAGTCCAGCATTCTTTCTTGCCGTTCTCATTT
Source organism: bacterium (assembly GCA_963657075.1). Classification (GTDB taxonomy): domain Bacteria; phylum Bacteroidota; class Bacteroidia; order Bacteroidales; family Bacteroidaceae; genus Prevotella. Next base: position 16,937 of record CAVKLF010000015.1, read on the forward strand.
GGTGCCTGAAAACCAAGCAGGTCAAAAAGAAGTAGACACCCACTTGTATCCACAAAGCTCTGAATTCGGTCTCGATGTCTGCAAGGCTAGCACCCATGCTGCTGATGCGTAGAAATCCACGGACGCCCCAGGTGGAAGGGAACAACCATGCTACGCTCTGCCAAAAACTTGGAATATTGCTCTGTGGCCAAGAGATACCTGTCATGAAAAGCAATGGTACAGAGGTGAAGACCACGAGGAGCATCACGTTTTCTCGATACCTTACCAGGCACGACATCGTTAAGCCGAAGAAGATGCAAGCCAAGATGAATGGTAGGAGGAAACCGAGGATGGTAGTCCACGATACCATACTCACGAAGCTAAAGATTTTAGGCACGACCAATGCCAGGTACATGCCCATCACTGCATAAATCATGAAATAACAGAGGGCCTTGCCGAAGACTATGCGGAAAATACCGCCATAATGCTCGCTCACAGGAATCAGTTCTCTGTTGCGGTTCAACTCTCTCGAAGTACCTGCAGCCATTCCGATACCCAGCAGTAAGGTTTGTTGCAAGATGAGCATCAGTACGCCTGGCAAGATGGCATTGCCATACCCTCCAGTAGTATTGAATATCGGCACTTCGTCGAACTTCAGTGGGGCTGTCGTTATCTCGTCATCTCTATCCGTAAATCCGCCGCCTTGGCTTACTTGTATGCCTGAGTTGATGTGGCTGGCTACTGCTTGTGCGGTCTGATAGATAGCCTTGTAGGTAAGCATCAGACTCATATCTGTATATACGCCTACATGTGCTTGCTCGCCACGGTGCAACCGGGTATCGAAGTCGGCTGGGAAATAGAGAATGCCATGCACCGCCTGTCGCTCTACCAATTGCTTCGCCTCATCGAGACTGTTGCAATAATAAGTAGCCTTGGCATCGGGAGAAGCATCGTAGTTGCGGATGAACTCTCGGGAGGTGTGACTATGGCTGAGGTCGACGATGGCTGTGTCTACTTCTCGTACTACCTCGTTGTTGTAAATCCAAGAGTAGAGCAGCGGATAGCCTAGCGGCACCAAGATACAGAACATGAGCACACCTTCGTCGCGAAATACATTGCGCATTTCCTTCGCCCAGATGTAGAGCATGTCTCTGAAGCCATTGACTATTTTATATAATAAACTAGAATTCTTCATTTAGCGTTGTAACTTAACATTCAACATTCAACACTCAACATTAAAATCTCCTACGGCAAGTACTTGTAAACGAGCATGGCCTTCTTGATGTTCCATACTGTGAGCATCGGCAGAGAGCAGAAGAGAATGAGTGCTCCCCAGTGCAGTACGGCGTCGCCCATCGGGAATCCATTGAAGATGTTCATCTGGTAAATCATGTAGTAGTGGCGCATGGGGAAGAGTTGACCGATGGCCTCGATGGGGGCATCCATGGAGAAGATAGGGTAGGTGGCTCCGCAGATGGAGAAACTCACTACTGCCCAAAGTGAACAGATGCTCATCGACATGCGGAGTGACGGCATCAGTCCGAAGGCAAAGATGCCGAAGCATTGGCAAGCCAATACGCTCAGTAATCCTAATAGCATGATAGGAACGACTCCGCCAGGATGTGGAAATCCCAAAACATAATAGATGTAAAATTCGAAAGCGAAAAAGATGCTGAGGAAGATAAGCGTCTGTGGCAACATCTTGCCTGCGATGGCGAGGTAAGGATTGTTGTTTGCCATCCGCATCCAGTCTTTCGCACGGTTGAACTTCAGTTCCGTTCCTATCGAATAAGGGGTGATAAGGAAGATGAATACCATGATGAGTCCTGGTACCATCACGCTCGATAGGTAGTAGTTGTAGTTAGCGTAAGGGTTGCCTATCATGTGTAGGTCTACGGCGATGGGTTGCAGGAAGGTCATAATCTCTTCGTTGGTCTTGCCCAATGCTGCCAACTTCTGCATGCCCACGGCTGCACCTCCTAAGGTAGAGATGGTCTTGAGGTCTCGCATCAAGAGTGAGCCTGCCGCTAAAGAAACACTGCTGTAGTAGAACGAAATCTTAGGTTGCTTAGAAGCCATCAGCCCTGCCTCCGTGCCATTGGGTATCAGTAAGAAAGCATAAATCTCGTTCTTCTGTATCGCATGGCGAGCCTCGTTGATGTTTTCGTAATGTGCCACTACCTTAGTGGTCTGGAAAGCATCGAGTTTATGCACAAGCTTCCGGGATGTCGCCGTGTTGTCTTGGTCTACGATGCCCACAGGCATGTCGGTAGGTACTCCACTATCCATCAGAGTGGTGAAGAATATCACCACTACGATAGGGAATACCACCATGCAGAAGAGGTAGATGGGGTTCTTCCACATGATGCCGCACTCTCTGAGGGCTATATGATATAATCGTTTAAACATGGATATTTAGAATGTTTGCTCTCTAAATTATTAATTATTCATTATTAATTCTTAATTATAAGAGACATTCCAGGGCGCAAGCCTTCCAACTTGGTGACGGGACGAGCCTTTACCTCAAAAGTCTTGCGGTCGTAGTCGCCATTGTCCTTGGTGGCTTTCCAGGTGGCGTAAGAGCCTTGGTCCTTCAGGTAGTAAACCTTCATCTTGATTTCTTTGTTGAAGGCGGGAACGAAGGCTGTAAACTCATTACCCTTGTTCAATCCTTGCAGATGGTCTTCACGCACATTGAATGTTCCCCACATGTCGCTCATGATGGAGATGCTCATGATGGGGGAGCCGAGACCCACCAGTTCGCCTACCTTAGGGTAAACGTTGCTGACTTCGCCCTCGCATTGGGCTATCTGAACGGTCTCTTTCAGCAGACTCTTTACTACATCTACGGCACTCTTCGATGCCTTGGTATTGCTGGCAGCTACACGCTTTTCTTGCTCGCGGGCGCCATTCTTAGCCATCTCATATTGAGTCTTGGCTGCTGCCACCTGAGCCTCGGTAGCCTTGTAGGCAGCAAAGGCTTCATCACGCTTCTGCCCACTGATAACGCCCTCGTTGTAGAGGTTCTGCATGCGGTCGTATGTCTTCTTGGCGATGGTGGCTGCGGCCTCTGCCTGTTGCACCAACTGGTAAGCGCCCTGTACCTGCTCTTTGCGGGCACCTGCGTCTGTCAAGTCTTGCAAAGCTTCGGTAGCTTCATTGGTAGCCTTGAGCATCTGCTCCTGCGATTTTACCTCTGGTACTTCGAGAATGGCGAGGGTATCGCCCACGTGAACGTAGTCGCCTTCCTTTACTCTCAGCTCTACCACACGACCAGGCAACTTGCAGGATACTCGGTATTCAGATACTTCTACCTCGCCCTGGATGGTGTCGTCTTTCTGTTCGAGGGTGAAGAAACCGATGACACCCACGATGATGACTACTGCCGTAAAACCTATCACGGCGAGCAGTATATTGTTATGTTGTGATTTCTTAGTCATTGTCTTTATATTATATTTATAATGTTATCATAAATGGTGTATTGGGGTATTTTCGATAGGATGTTTCTAATTTCTCATTTCAGATTCCTTACTTATTGCAAAATACCCAATGCCTTGTTGAGACCTACTAGAGTGAGTTTCACGTCGATCTCGGCATCTATCTTCTGGCTCTGTGCCTGTTGCCAAGCAGTCTGTGCTGCCATCACATCGGTTACCTCCATCACGCCTTCCTTAAATCCGAGGTTGGCGCATCGCAAGTTCTCCTCGGCACTGGTGATATTTTTCTGTGCCATATTGAGTTTCTTCTGAGCTTCTTTTACTTTGAATTGGCTCTGGGTGATTTGAAGATGAATCTTTTCGCGAGTATCGTCGAGGTTCATCTGTGCGATATTGGTGGCTGCCTTAGATGCACGTACCTTGTAAGCGCCATCACCCCAGTTCCATACTGGTATCTGAACGATGACTCCTACATTCCATACGCCCGTGAAGTTTTTCTGGAATCCATTGAAAACGTTGGGATTTGAAATGATGTATCCTCCCGTTAAGGCTACGTGTGGCAAGTAGGCTGCACGTACCAGGTTGGTGGTTTGCTTGGAGACATCCACCAGATTCTGTAGCATGCGCAACTCTGGTCGGGTATTCATTGCCGAATCTTGGGCTGCGATGCTCTGCTGCTCGGTATCCACGGCAGTGCCAGAGAGGGCTAGCGATTCTTTGTCTTCGTCGGCGAGGGTGATTTCTTGGTTCATCGGAATGCCGCAGAGTTGGCAGAGGAGCATTTTCGACAATGACAATCCGTCTTCTACCTGTGTAATCTGCATCTCCGCCTCATTTACCTTTACGTCCACCTTCAGTCCGTCGGCTCTTGTAGCTACGCCCTGCTTGATCATCTTATGTACATCGTTGTCCAATTTCTGTACGAGGTCACGATAACTGGTGGCGAGTTTTTGTTTCTGCTTGAGCGAAACTACCATCCAGTAGGCTTGGTCGATGGCGAAGAGGGTCTTCTGGGTCTGCATGTCAAGGTCGTTGTCTGCTATTTCTTCGCCTATGTCTGCTATCTTGTTGGCTGCGATGATGGCACCGCCCATATAGATAGGTTGGCGAAGCATTACGCTACCGGCCCACATGTTGCGGGTATCGGTACGGAAGGCATCCACGATGCCTTGCCCCAAGGCGTTGCCCTGTTGCTGGATGGTGCTGCCTTTCTCGTTGAGCATGGCGCCTATCTTCTGCGCTTGCTCTTGGGAAAGGAGACCTTGCCCCACGAGATTCCCCATGAGGTCGTTTGCCTTGCCGGAGATTCCAGAAGTGATGGAAGTTCCGATGTTGCTGAATGTTGATTTCTGACCGTCGTTTAGTAAGGAAATCTCTTTACTAAACCACTCGTATCCGCCCAAGGCATCTACCTTGGGCAAGTATTTGGTACGTGCCGACTTCCTCAGGTTGGTCGCCACGTCCTTCTTAAGCTTAGAGGCATTGATCTGCTTATTGTTGCGCAGTGCCATGGCACGGCAACTGTCGAGGCTTAGCGTTTGCGCCCCAGCCTCGGCAGGTATCAATGCTCCCATCAGCATGATAAGAGTTGCTAATTTTTTCATCCTTAATATAATATTATATAATATCGGATGCAAAATTATGGAATATTTCCCAAACTGCAAAGAAATTTTGTTTATCAATTCTTTAAGAAACGAAAAATACCTTGCATTGTGGAAAAAACGAACATGCAAAATGGAGTTTTCAGTTGAAAGTTCCCCCGTCTATGTCCTCGCCCCAGTCATCATCGAAGGTGATGGTGATGCCGCCAGTTGTGCTTGAGGAACTTTTGTCTAGAGAAATGTGCGAACGGGTTACCTTGTTGCATTCCATGGTGAGGCTGCTATTCTTGAATGTTCGGGTAACCTGGGCGTCTGGGTCTAGGATACTTACGGTCATGTTTATCGTATTGCTGTCTTCATGAGGGAAGGTGTATACGACATAGTCTTTTACATCTTCCGACAACTTGAATGTCTCGGTCTGCCTACTGTTCACGCAGCCATAGCCAGTTGTGGCATCCAGGGTGCTGCTACCCCCTGTGTAGTAAAACTTAATGGAGTGGGCATTGACTGGTAGGTGATCGTCATCTATGTGTAGGTTAAATTTTGCGACGGCTCTCTTGAGGCTTATATTGTTTTCAGCTCCATCTTCTGTTACGCTCAATCTGCCATAATAATAAAAGGTGTCTGTCAACTTGTTGCTGGAGAACTTTACTTTCTCGGGACTGCTGATCGTGCAATTTCCCTCTCCACTGTGCGCGATGACCACCAGGCGGTACTCTCCTTCGTCGAGCGCCAGTTCAGCTTGTCCGAAATCGTCTTCATCGGATGTTTCATTGATGGTTGCCACCTTCTCCTCACCATCGAAGACGGCGAAAGTGATTCTTGTACTAATGTCACTAAGTACTTTTGTAGTGCTAGTGGCTTTGGTAATCTCTGAGAATTTTGTGTTCTCTACTTGGTTCACACGGATAAACACATTAGCGTCTGCTTCATGCTTATAGCTACTGCTCGAATCTTCGAGCGTTAACTTTTCGCATGATGTAAGCGTCGCTACTAGCATCAGCAAGAGGGATGCCAACATTGCATAGGTCTTATACTTCATCATTCTGGTATTTATTAGGTACTCCGCAAAGATACACTTTTAATCTGTTACTACCAAATTTTTCAGCACATATTTTTCTTCTTTTTCCCATTTCCTTATTTTTTTTGCCTTGCGTGAGCTGCGAATCATATATATAATAAGGTGTATGATGATTTGATTGGGTAAATATGTAAGAAATATGCAAAAAGTAGGGGGTTTTTGATATTTGGTTGCAAAATGTTTATTAAAAATTTGTTTATTTAACAAAAAGTTCATAACTTTGCAACGATATTTGTAAGTTGTTTAATTTTTAAGAGAGAGAAATTATGGCAAAAAGACTAACTATGATGTTGGCCAGTGGACTCTTGTATTGTGGGGGGGCATTGGCTCAAACTCAAGTTTCAGGTACCGTTACCTCTTCTGAAGATGGAGCTCCAGTGATAGGTGCTTCTGTCAAAATTGTAGGTACCAACACTGGAACAGTTACCGACATTGATGGTAACTTTACTCTTGTTTTACCAAATGGAAAGAAAGACCTGCAGATTTCTTACATCGGTATGGTCGAAAAAACGGTTGCTGTTAAAGGTGGCAAATTGAAAATCTTCCTTGATCCGGATTCTCGTAATTTGGAGGAGGTTGTTGTTACGGCAATGGGTATTTCTCGCCAGAGCAAGGCGTTGGGATATTCTGCTGCTGTGGTAGGAGGCGAGAAAATTTCGGAGTCTCGTACCAGTGACGTCATGACTAGCCTTGCAGGTAAGGTGGCTGGTGTACAGATTTCAAGTACTTCTTCCGACCCTGGTGCTTCTAATTCTGTGATTATTCGTGGTGTTAGCTCTTTGTCTGGCAACAACCAGCCTTTGTATGTTGTAGATGGAGTTCCTTTGACCAACTCTTCATTCCACAGCAGTGATAACCTGAATAGTAGTTACGACTTTGGTAATGGAGCCAATGCGGTAAACCCAGATGATGTTGCCAGTATGACCATCCTTAAGGGCGCAGCTGCTACTGCTCTTTATGGTAGTCGTGCTGCCAATGGTGTTGTGCTTATTACCACAAAAAGTGGTGCTAAGCAGGCTAAGGGTATCGGTGTAGAGTACAATGGTGGTTTGCAGTTTGAGTCGGTTCTTCGTTTGCCACAGCTCCAGAACCAGTTTGGTATGGGTTGGTATGGTGAGAAGACAGATGATGAAAATGGTTCTTGGGGACCAGCCTTCGATGGTTCTACATTGAAGTATGGTACGGTATACGATAATTCTCAGAAGTTGAAGAGTTATTTGCCTATCGAGAACAATATCAAGGATTTCTTCGATACAGGTATTCGCTATAGTAATAGTGTATCTTTCAATGGAGCTACTGATTCTAGTAACTTCTTCTTGAGCTTGTCTCAAATTCACGATGACGGTATTATCCCTACCGATGCTGATAGCTATAATAAGTATACGTTCTCAGGTCGTGCTTCTCACAAAATCAAGAATGTAACCTTGAGCATGTCTGCCAACTATGCTTATCAGAAGAATAACTTTGTGACGGCTGGTCAGAAAACAGGTTCTATGTATAATGCTATCATGCAGACTCCTCGCGACATCAGTATCGTAGAGTTGAAGAATTTGGATGATCCGTTCAATAATCCTGGCTACTATTATACTCCTTATGGCGTAACCAACCCTTATTACATCTTGAACAATTACAAGAATGAGTATGAGTCGGAGCGGTTTTATGGTAAGTTGCAGGTTGATTGGGATATCTTCACAGACTTGAAATTCACTGGGCGTTTCGGTCTGGATACGAGTACCTCCGACCATAATATGGGAGAACCTAACATGTCTGCCTTGTATGCAGACACCCCGAACTGGTCTAATGCCTTGTCTTCTCTTACGGGTTCTGTAAGTGAACAAACTACTCGTCAGCGTGAGATGGATTTCAATGCGATGTTCAATTATAACCATAAGTTCATCGATAAGTTGGATGTAAGTGCTGCGCTTGGTTTGAATGGCAATGAGCGTAAGTATACCTACTTGTATGGTGCGGTTACCAACTTGACAATCCCTACATTTTATAATTTGACTAACTCTTCTGAGAAGCCAACCGTTAGCCAGTATCAGTCTCTCCGTAGATTGATGGGTGCTTATGGGCAGGTAGAACTTGGATGGGATGATTGGGCATATTTGACCATGACCGCCCGTAACGACTGGTCTTCTACTCTTCCCAAGGGCAATCGTTCATTCTTCTATCCAGGTGTAACTGGTAGTTTCATCTTCTCTAAGTTCTTGTCCCCTGAGGCTCAGAAGGTCATCACGTTTGGTAAGGTTCGTGCGGCTTGGGGTAAGACGGGTAACGATGCTAGCGTATACATGACCAATTCGGTATATGCTCAGGCTAGTGCTGCTACTTCTGGCTGGGGATCAAGTAGCTTCCCATTTACTAATGGTAACTATAATGCTTATTCGGTAGGTAATGTGTTGGGTAGTAAAACTTTGAGTCCTGAGATGACCACAGAGTTCGAACTTGGTTTGAACATGGCTTTCTTGCAGAACCGTGTATCGTTCGACGTGTCTTACTATAACAGAAATTCAGACAAGCAGATTTTCTCGCTCAATATGGATCCTGCATCAGGTTATACAGCGCAGAACATGAACTTGGGTAAGATTCGCAACCGTGGTATCGAGGCATTGGTAAGTGTCACTCCTGTGAAGACAAGAGATTTCAAATGGGATCTTTCTTGGAACTTTACCAAAAACAAAAGTAAGGTGATTTCTCTTCCTGAGGAACTTGGTGGTGAGTCTCTTATCTGGGGATTCTCGGGTGGAACTTCGCTCTATGCCATCGTAGGTGAAGAGCTTGGTGTCTTTAAGGCTTATACTTCTAAGCGTGACGATCAAGGACGACTTATCGTAGACAAGAATGGTTTGCCACAGAAGTCTGATGAGCAAGAAATCGTAGGCAGCATGAACAGTAAGTATCAGATGGGTATCTCTAATACCTTGTCATATAAGGGTGTAAGCTTGTCTTTCGACTTTGATATCCGCAAGGGTGGTGTGATGTACTCTCGTACCAAGAGCATTGAGTACTTTACAGGTAATGCCATCCAGACTGCATATAATAGCCGCAACCCTTGGATTATTCCTAACTCAGTGGTACAGAGTGGTGTGGATGCTAATGGTAACCCTGTCTATACAGAGAATACAACGGCGTTGAATCCTACTAATATTTATAATTTCTGGAACAATGGCGGTGAAGACTATGATGCAGGATACTTGGTAGACAAGAGCTATGTCAAGTTGCGTACCGTTGTTCTTTCATGGGATTTGCCACGCAAATGGTTTGCCAAGACCTTCTTGACAGGTGTAAAGGTTTCGTTCTTCGGTAACAACCTCTTCATTTGGACACCTTCAAGCAATACATTCATCGACCCAGAGTCTACTTCATTCGGTAACGACTTGGAGGGTAACTTTGGTGAGTATTCTGCTAACCCAAGTTCAAGAAAGATGGGTTTCAATGTTTCTGTTAAATTCTAAAGGTGGATTATTATATGAAAAAAATATTATTATATAGTGCAGCTTGCATGCTTGCATTGTCAAGTTGCGACATGGATATCAATGAGAATCCTAACTATCCTTCTTCGAGTGATATCACGCCAACCTTGGAGTTCCCTGCTGTACAGAATGCCATAGCAGCGGTTCCTGGCGATGCAATGTTTACTTACGGTGGCTTTTTCGTGCAATATTTCGATCAGCGTCCTGAATATAATCAGTACAACGACATTGCCGAGCTTCACTTTGATGAGGCTAGCCAGTTGTTTGACCGCTGCTATCGTACCCTCTATGCTGGTGCACTGACAGACATTAAGGATATAGAGAGCAAAACTACTAATACGGCAGACCTTTTCGCTTGTAAGGTGATGACAGCTTTGGCCATGCAGTATATGGTAGACGCTTGTAGCGACGCTCCTTATACAGAGGCTTGCCAGGGTAGTGCTAATCCTACTCCAGTATGGGATAATGGCCAATCGGTATATGAGGGCGTGCTGAATGCTATGGACGAGGCTGAGGCTGCTATTGCTGCTTCTGACAAGATAGATATGACCGACCCCATGTTTGGCCAGGATCTTACCAAGTGGAAGCAGTTTGCCAATGCGCTCCGATTGCGTATGTATATGCGCTTGATAGATGGTGGCATTGATGCTTCTGGCTATACGGCTAAAGCAAAGGCTATCGTAGCAGCAGGTGAGTTGCCTACAGAAGATGTAACATATAATGTGTATAGTAATGCAGAGGGACAGTACAACCCTTGGTATAGCTGCATCTTCTCCTTGGGTAGCAACAACTTCTGTGCAGCATATCCACTGGTTTCTTATTTCAACCTTACCAATGATCCACGTGTAGCTTATGGCTTGAACAAGGCTACTGCTACTGATACTTATGTGGGTGAAGTTCCTGGTTCTAAGACTCTTTACCAGGGATGGGATGGTACTAAGATTCTTGATAAGGATGTGAGTATTGTCAATACTACCCCGTCTAAGGCTATGCCTGTTTATCTCTTCACGCTTAGTGAGATAGAATTCTTGAAAGCTGAGGTGGAACTTCGATTCAATAATGATGTCGCTGCTGCCAAGGTTGCATACGAAAATGCGGTGGAGCAAGATTTCTTGTCACGTCAGATTGCAGGTGTGTCTACATTCTTGGCTGGTGCTAAGGTAAACTTTGATAAGCAGGCTACTACAGCCGACAAGCTCAAACTCATTTATATGCAGAAATGGGTGGCATTCTTCTATCGCAACCATATGGAGGCATGGGCTGAGCAGCGTCGTACGGATGTTCCTGTTCTTTCCTCTGCTACGGCAGAACAAGTGCATAAGGATCCTACCTCATATACTGCTGGCGATATGATCGCCCCTGGCCTAAACTATTATGGCGAAGACGGTCTATGCAAGCGTATGCCTTATCCTTCTACTGCGCGTCAGCTTAACAAGAACACTCCTACTAAGAAAAACTTGTCAGACCCTGTGTTCTGGGACGTGAAGTAAGGCTAATGATAGCTTTTATTCATTAATTTTCTAAAAGATAAAAGATTATGAAAAAGATATTATATTTTACCTTGATGCTCTGTCTCTCTGCTGTAGGTTTCTCTTCTTGTAGCGATGACGAACAGTTGACAGACTCAAGAATCACATATTATCCTGTGTTGGAAATACAAGGAGATGAATTTGTGCAGGTTCCTATCGGTACATCTTACACTGAGCTGGGTTGTAAAGCTACTCTTGGTGGAGAAGACTATACTGCAAATGTGGTAACGACTGGTGATGTGGATGCCTCCAAGGCTGGGTTGTATTTCATTACTTATACTGCAACAAACGCTGATGGTTTCTCCGTAAGCGCTTCGAGAACAGTGGCGGTTTGTGACCCTACTATTACGACAGATATTTCTGGTACATACACGCTTCAGCCAGGTTCTAAGCGTGATTATTATTCATCGGATGGTACGATAACTACCAACTTTGATGGTTATACAGTTTATATCTCTCAGGCTGCTCCTGGTATCTTCGAGGTTAGCGATGTGATGGGAGGTTACTATGATCAGCGTGCGGGCTACGGTTCTAGCTATGCGATGAGTGGTTATTTCCAATTGAAAGCTGACAATACTATAGAGTTGTTGTCTAGTTCTGTACCTGGTTGGGGTGATTCTGCCACAGGGTTTGAAAATGGAAAATATGATCCAGCTACGGGTGAAATCTCTTATGTAGTAAACTATGTTAGCACGATGTATTTCACTATCAGCTTGAAGCAGTAGTCTTGGAGAAAGTGTATTTTTAAATCATATAATGTAAGGAAGAATATGAAAAAATATATTTCAATGTTTATGTTCGCCTTGTTGGGCGTGTTTGCGTTGGTTTCTTGTGATACGGAAACTAATGAGTCTGCCGGAGGCACAGCCGTGGAAAAAATGGCTGGTTTGTGGGACGTTCAAGTGGACGCTGTTGATGAAAGTGGAAATGTGTTGTATGAGGATCCGTATGACATAGGTACAATTAACGTGAGCACTTTTAATACGGCTGCCAACACTTCTGATGAGATGTGGGTTCAAGATAATTCTTTTTGGGGTGTGAAGATGAAGGTTGCTGTAGATTATGCTGCAGGTACCTTTGCTGCTAAGGAGAATACGTCTTATAATCCTTCTAGTTCTGAAGCAGGAAACGCCGAGTTCTTAAAGGGGCAGGTTCTCTTCAATCAGGGTAAGAATATTCATGGTATGCCTTGTGACAGTATCTGTTACACAGTGAAGTTTGATGATGACAGTAATGGTCTCATTTACAGAGTATCTGGTATTCGCCACTCTGGATTCTATGAGTAATAATCTCAATTCAAATATATGAATGGATATAAGGCAAAGTGATTTGCCTCGTTGTTGACTTAGTCAACACTTATATCTCTCTCGTCTGGGGACTAGCGGTGGCTAGTCCCCTTTTT
>CAVKLF010000016.1:0-29415 GCA_963657075.1 bacterium
GTGAGGACTTGGCTAACATGAACTTGCTCGTAGAGGAGTGGGGTGGTAAGTACCAATGCCAGGAAATCAGTGCCAAGAAGGGTATCGGTGTACACGACCTTCTAGACAAGGTGCTTCTGGAGGCAGACATGCTCGACTTGAAGGCTAATCCTAACCGTCGTGCCAGTGGTACTATCATCGAGTCTTCGCTCGATAAGGGACGTGGTTATGTCTCTACTGTATTGGTAGGCAACGGTACCTTGAAGGTGGGCGACATCGTGCTCGCTGGTACTTCTTGGGGCCGTGTCAAGGCGATGTTCAATGAACGTAACGCCAACATCAAGTCTGCTGCCCCTGCCGAGCCAGCCATTATCCTCGGTCTGAACGGTGCACCTACTGCAGGTGACCAGTTCCATGTCATCGAGACAGAGCAGGAGGCTCGTGAGATAGCCAACAAGCGTGAGCAGTTGCAGCGCGAGCAGGGCTTGCGTACCCAGAAACGCTTGACCCTCGGTGATATTTCTCATCGTATTGCACGTGGCGAGTTCCATGAGTTGAATGTGATTGTGAAGGGTGATACCGACGGTTCTGTAGAGGCATTGAGCGACTCATTCATCAAACTCTCTACCGAGAAGGTTCAAGTAAACGTTATCAGCAAGGCAGTAGGTCAGATCTCTGAGAACGATGTGATGTTGGCTTCTGCATCCGATGCTGTTATCGTCGGTTTCCAGGTGCGTCCTTCTGCAGATGCTCGTAAGGCAGCAGACCGTGAGGGAGTCGAGATCAATACTTATTCTATCATCTACGATGCTATCGACGATATAAAGAGTGCGATGGTAGGTATGCTTGATAAGGTGAAGAAGGAAATCGTCACTGGTCAGGTAGAGGTGAAGCAGACCTTCAAGATTTCTAAGGTGGGTACCATTGCCGGTGGTCTTGTTACCGAGGGTAAGGTACACAGCAAGGATAAGGCTCGTGTTATCCGTGACGGTATCGTGATTCGTACAGCAGATATCGGTGCCTTGAAGCGTTATAAGGACGATGTCAAGGAGGTAGTTACTGGTATGGAGTGCGGTTTGAGTCTCGTTAACTACAACGATATTCAGGAGGGCGATATCATTGAGACCTTCACTGAGATCGAGGTGGAGCAGAAACTGTAAGAAAGTGGAGTTTAAGGAGATAAGAAGTTAAGGTGTAACAGGAGTTAAGGAGTTAAAGGAGTTAAAGAAGTTAAGGAGTTAAGACAAATGCCTTAGTGCAAAAACAGAAAAAACAAAAGCTTGGGTGAAAATGTCATCTGTAAACAGAAAAAAGACTATTGTCTTAACTCCTTAACTTCTTTAACTCCTTAACTCCCCAAAAACTCCCAAAAAACTCTTAAACTCCTTAACTCCCCAAAAAGACAATAAAGGTAGGGATGAGCCCGTGAAAGGCTTATCCCTATTTAGGGTTAAAATAACGAAAGGTTATTCGAAATAATAATGGCAGAAATAGAGAAAGAACAGAATCAGGTTGTCAAGGACGTGATAGACCAGAAATATGAGTATGGATTTACCACCGACGTGCATACTGAAATCATAGAAAAGGGACTCAACGAGAATGTTGTACGCCTCATCTCGCAGAAGAAAGGAGAGCCAGAGTGGATGCTCGAATTTCGTCTGAAAGCCTTCAATTACTGGAAGACGCTCAAAGAGCCTAAGTGGGGACATGTACATGTGCCGCCTGTCGATTATCAGGAGATTTCATACTATGCCGACCCTTTGGCTAAGAAACCAAAGAACAAGGAGATAGATCCGGAATTGGAAAAAACCTTCGACAAGCTAGGTATTCCTTTGGAGGAGCGTTTGGCATTGAGCGGTACGGCAGTGGATGCCATCATGGACTCGGTGTCGGTGAAAACTACATTCAAGGAAAAACTTCGTGAGAAGGGTGTTATCTTCTGTAGTATTGGCGAGGCTATCAAGGAACATCCAGATTTGGTGAAGGAATATTTGGGAAGCGTTGTTCCTTATCGTGATAACTTCTATGCAGCATTGAATAGTGCAGTGTTTAGCGACGGCTCGTTTGTTTATATCCCCAAGGGCGTACGTTGCCCGATGGAGTTGAGCAGTTACTTTCGCATCAATGCGCGCAATACGGGTCAGTTTGAGCGTACGTTGATTATTGCAGATGATGACGCTTATGTTTCATATTTGGAAGGTTGTACAGCGCCGATGCGTGACGAAAACCAACTTCATGCCGCTATCGTGGAGATTATCGTCAAAGATAATGCAGAGGTAAAGTACTCCACCGTACAGAACTGGTATCCAGGCGATGAGAACGGAAAGGGTGGTGTGCTCAATCTTGTAACCAAACGGGGCGACTTGCGTGGAGTCAACTCCAAGTTGAGTTGGACACAGGTGGAGACAGGCTCAGCCATTACCTGGAAATATCCTTCTTGCATCTTGCGTGGAGACAACTCTGTGGCAGAGTTCTACAGTGTGGCTGTTACCAACAATTATCAGGAAGCAGATACGGGAACCAAGATGATACACATGGGTAAGAATACCAAGAGTACCATCATTTCTAAAGGCATTTCGGCTGGTCATAGTCAGAATTCCTATCGTGGTTTGGTACGTGCTACATCCAATGCTGACAATGCTCGCAACTACAGCTCTTGCGACTCCTTATTGCTTGGTAGCGATTGTGGAGCACACACGTTCCCATACATGGATACCCACAACGACACAGCAGTGTTTGAGCACGAGGCAACTACCTCTAAGATCTCGGAAGACCAGCTCTTCTATTGCAATCAGCGAGGCATTCCTACCGAGGAAGCTGTCGGCCTGATCGTGAATGGTTACGCCAAGGACGTACTCAACAAGTTGCCAATGGAGTTTGCCGTCGAGGCACAGAAACTCCTTAGTGTATCGCTTGAAGGGACTGTAGGATAAGTAAAGGTTCTGTGAAGACACCAAGTTTCAAATAGGAAGTTTTCATATTAAAACAAAGGGAAAGATGAAACATGTACTTTTATTGCTGTTGGTGCTTGCTACTATGCAGGCTGCAGCACAGGTAAAGGTGGAGCAGAAGCCAAGTGTATTGGCAGTGCCCAAAGACTCGTTGTCTGCATCGTTTGCCACCAAAAATGATACGGCAACACAGTCTATTATGCTGAAGCAACAACTCAACAGATTGCCAGTGTCCAACCAAATCAAGTTGCGCCCGGTAGACTATAAGTTCCTGCCTTCGTCATCTTTTTATCCCAATATGCCTGAAGACCAGGCGCAACAGCGTATGCGCCGTCGTAATATGGCAGAGTACGGATATGGAAGCTCTTTGGTAGAGGCTGGTGTGTCCATATTACAAGGAATATTTAAATAAGACTATTTTTTATGTTAGAAGTTAAGAATCTGCATGCTACTATTGCAGGCAAAGAAATATTGAAAGGTATCAACCTGACTATTGGCGATGGTGAGATACATGCTATTATGGGGCCGAACGGTTCTGGTAAATCAACTTTGAGCGCAGTGCTCACAGGCAACCCTCTCTATACGGTTACGGAGGGCGAGGCAATCTTCAATGGCAAGAACCTCCTGGAAATGAAACCTGAGGATCGTGCTCGCGAGGGCTTGTTCCTTTCTTTCCAGTACCCTGTGGAGATTCCTGGTGTGAGCATGACCAACTTTATGCGTGCTGCCATCAATGCCAAGCGAGAGTATCAGGGATTGGAGCCATTGAACACAAGCGAGTTTATGAAGTTGATGCGCGAGAAGCGTGAACTCGTGGAACTCGATAGCAAGTTGGCTCGCCGTTCCGTGAACGAAGGTTTCTCTGGTGGCGAGAAGAAACGTAACGAGATTTTCCAGATGGCGATGCTGGAACCCAAACTCTCTATCCTCGATGAGACCGATTCGGGTCTGGATGTGGACGCTATGCGTATTGTGGCCGATGGCGTTAACAAGATGCATACCGACCAGACTTCCGCCATTGTCATCACTCACTATGAGCGTTTGCTCGACATGATTAAGCCAAGTGTAGTGCACGTACTTTACAAAGGTAGAATTGTGAAGACCGCAGGGCCTGAGCTAGCCAAGGAGATAGAGTCTCGTGGTTACGACTGGATCAAGGCGGAAGTGGACAAGTAATTTATAATTAATAATTTATAATTAATAATTAGGCTTCGCCTTGTGAAGGAAAGCAATTATTCATAGTAAATTATAAATTGTACATTGATTTATGAATGCAGAAAAACAATATTTAGACTTGTATCAGCATTCTTCGAGAATGATCAAGAAGAACAGTGCCGAGGCTCTCAATGCAGTACGTGATGCTGCATTCGAGGATTTCCGTCGTTTGGGCTTCCCGTCTCGCAAGGTGGAAAGATACAAGTATACAGATATGAGTACGATATTCGAGCCAGACTATGGCTTGAATCTCAATCGTCTTGAAATTCCTGTCGATCCTTATGAGGCTTTCCGTTGTGATGTGCCCAATCTGAGCACTTCGCTCTACTTTGTGGTCAATGATAGTTTTTATAGCAAGGCGTTGCCAAAGGTGGAGTTGCCGGAGGGTGTTATTGTAGACTCTTTAAGCAAGGTCGCTGCAGAAACCCCCGGATTTGTCGAGAAATATTACGGTAAAATAGCAAAGACCGATGAGGACGGCATCACTGCGCTTAATACCATGTTGGCGCAGGATGGCTTGCTAGTCTATGTTCCCAAGAATACAAAGGTAGATAGGGCTATTCAGGTTATCAATATTCTTCGGTCGGATGTCGACTTGATGGTAAACCGCCGTGTTCTCATCGTTTTGGAGCAAGGTGCTGAGGCAAAGTTCCTCTTCTGTGACCATGCTGCCGATGACAAGAACTTCCTTGCTACTCAGGTTATCGAGGCTTTCGTGGGCGAGAATGCTAGTTTGGATCTCTATTGCTTGGAGGAGACTCATATTAAGAATCGCCGTGTAAGCAATGTTTATATCGAACAGCAGGCCAATAGCCGTGTCAACCATAATGTCATCACCCTCCACAACGGAATTACTCGCAACCGACTCGACCTTGTGTTTAAGGGAGAAGGAGCAGAGTGCTCCTTGAATGGTTGCGTCATTGCTGATAAGAATCAGGTGGTGGACAACAATACTCTCATCGATCATCAAGTAGGTCATTGCACGAGCAACGAGCTTTATAAGTATGTGCTCGATGATGAGGCTCGTGGAGCATTCGCTGGCCGTGTTTTGGTTCGTCATGGAGCCCAGAAGACAACGTCGCAGGAAACCAACCAGAACCTTTGTGCTACAAAGACCGCTCGTATGTTTACCCAACCGATGTTGGAGATATATGCAGACGATGTGAAGTGCGCCCATGGCAGCACGGTGGGGCAGCTCAACGATGCCGCACTTTTCTATATGCAGCAGCGTGGCGTGAGCCGTGAGGAGGCAAAGTTGCTTCTCCAGTTTGCATTTATCAACGAAGTCATCGACAAAATGGAGTTGGAACCATTGCGTGACCGTCTCCATCACTTGGTAGAGAAGCGGTTCCGTGGAGAACTCAACAAGTGTGAGGGCTGCAAACTCTGCAAATAATAAGTTATTTTTTTGCTTATGTATGATATCAATCAAGTAAGAGCAGATTTCCCGATACTTTCGAGAACTGTCTATGATAAACCATTGGTGTACTTGGATAATGCTGCTACTACCCAGAAGCCATTGTGCGTGTTGGATGCGATGCGTGATGAGTATCTCAATGTAAATGCCAATGTGCACCGTGGTGTGCATTACCTCTCTCAGCAAGCTACCGATCTCCATGAGGCTGCCCGTGAGACGGTGCGCCAGTTTATCAATGCTCCTAAGACAGAGGAAATCATCTTTACCCGTGGCACTACAGAGAGTTTGAATCTCGTAGTGTCATCCTTCTGCGACGAGTTTATGAGTGAGGGCGACGAGGTGATAGTCTCAGGCATGGAACACCACTCCAATATCGTGCCTTGGCAGTTGCAGGCAGCCAAGAAAGGTATTGCTATTCGCATTATTCCTTTCAATGATAAGGGAGAGCTTAATCTCGATGAGTTCGCACGTTTGTTTACCGAGCGCACTAAAATAGTGAGCGTTACTCAGGTAAGCAATGTGCTGGGTACGGTAAACCCAGTGAAGGAGATGATTGAGATAGCCCATGCACATGGTGTGCCTGTTGTCGTGGATGGTGCGCAGAGTACTCCTCACTTCGCTGTGGATGTACAAGACCTCGATTGCGACTTCTTTGCTTTTAGCGGTCATAAGATATATGGTCCTACCGGCATTGGCGTGCTTTATGGTAAAGAGAAATGGCTCGACCGGATGCCTCCATACCAAGGAGGCGGTGAGATGATAGAGAGTGTTAGCTTCGAGAAGACTACCTTCGAGAAGTTACCTTTCAAGTTTGAGGCTGGTACACCTGATTATGTGGCTACCCACGGATTGGCCAAGGCCATTGAGTATGTGTCTGCTCTTGGCATGGACAATATCGCCAAGCATGAGCAGGAACTTACCAAGTATTGTATGGAGCAGATGAGAACCGTCGATGGAATCAGACTTTTTGGCGAACAAGAGGGTAAGGACGCTGTGGTCAGTTTCCTGGTAGGCGATATTCATCACATGGACATGGGTACCCTTCTCGACCGTCTCGGCATTGCGGTTCGTACGGGGCATCATTGCGCTCAACCCTTGATGGATCGGTATGGTATTCTTGGGACTGTGCGTGCAAGCTTTGCTCTTTATAATACAAAGGAAGAGGTAGACACATTGGTGGCTGGTGTAAAGCGTGTCGCCCAGATGTTCTAGATATAAGATTCTCCATTTCTTGCAGTTGATATGATTTCTGATGGCAAGAAGTGGAGAATTTACGTATGATAGTTCCCCTATTGATGATAGATCTCTGTATTTTATATCATGTAAAGTATGGAAATGTATGAGTGTTTACAAGATTGTGTGTGTTTCAATTACGAAAAACCGTAATTTTGCGGTGAAAATAACTAATAACCAAGGCAAATGAGAAAAATAATCTTTAATATTTGTCTGTTGCTCGTTTCTGCCAATGGTGTGGCGCAGAACATTGACAGGCAGAAAGTAGTGCAGAGAAACAACCCTCATGTCGTGACAATGGATTCTCTCAAATCTTTGTCCGTGGGCAATGGTGGCTTTGCCATGACAGTCGATGGTACAGGATTGCAATCCTTCCCAAAAGCTTATTCCAAGGGAGTGCCTCTTGGTACGATGAGTGACTGGGGATGGCATTCTTTTGACAATTCAGAGAATTATAAAGAAGAGGAGAGTTGGCGTTATTACGACTATGGGCGTGGTCGTAAGGAACCTTACGCTACTCAGATAAAAGAAGATAAGCGCAAGAAGGCTGCTGGCGATTGGTATCGTGTTAATCCGCATCGCCTCCATCTCGGTGCACTTGGCCTTTCTCTCGGCAATGACCCTAAGCAGATTAAGAGCATAGACCAAACCCTTGATATGTGGAACGGCGTTATTAAGAGTCAGTTCATGTATAAAGGTAAGGTGTATGTGGTGGAGACTGCTTGTGACCCAAACCTAGATATGATTGCTACTCATATCCAGTCTAAGGGCGCAATTGCAGTGGATGTTCGTTTTGCTTATCCCACTGGTGGGCATTGTGATGATGCTTGCGATTGGACGAAGGATAATCTGCATTCTACCACGCTTGTTGCTCAAACAGTAAACTCTGCTGTGTTGAAACGCAAAATCGATGAAACCGTCTATTTTGTGATGCTAAAATGGCAAGGCTCTGCTAAATTGAAGCAGAAAGGCAAGAACTTCTTCCAATTATTGGCAAAGTCATCCGACCTGAAAGTTACTTGTGAATATGCAGAGCAACAGTCTTTTGCAGATAAGACATTCGATGCTGTTGCAGATGCGGCTAAAGTATATTGGACGGGTTATTGGAAGAAAGGAGCGATGGTTGACTTTAGCGAATGCAAGGATGCAAGGGCTAAGGAGTTGGAGCGTCGCGTAGTATTGAGTCAGTATTTGCTTGCCATTCAAGATGCTGGCGATACTCCACCACAAGAGACAGGACTCACCTATAATTCGTGGTTTGGCAAGTTCCATCTAGAGATGATTCTTTGGCATCAGGCGCAGTTTGCGCTGTGGGGACATCCCGAACTGCTAGACCGTTCGCTCTCATGGTACATGAAGGCAGAGGCGAATGCACGCAAGATAGCAGAACGTCAAGGTTTCAAGGGGGTACGCTGGATGAAGATGACAGATCCTGATGCAGGTGAGGCTCCTTCAAGCGTAGGTAGTTTCTTGATTTGGCAGCAGCCACACCTTATTTATTTGGCAGAGTTGCTTTATCGTGCCAATCCAACACCGGCTATATTGCAGAAATATGCTAAGTTGGTCGATGAAACCGCAGAATTTATGGGCGATTTCGCTGAGTACGACAAGGCAAACGACCGTTATATCTTGCGTGGTTGCATCGCAGCACAAGAGACTCTGCCTGCCGCTACCACCATCAATCCTCCTTTTGAATTGAGTTATTGGCATTTTGCCCTTCAGGTAGCTCAGAAGTGGAGAGAGCGATTGGGCCAGACACGCAATGCCCATTGGGACGACATTATCCAAAAAATATCTCCATTGGCTTCGAAAGACAGTCTCTACCTTGCGGCGGAGACAGAGCCTGATACCTATACTAACGTTCGCATGTATAGTGACCATCCAGCCGTGATGGGTGCGGTGGGCGTGCTTCCTTACAATGGTCATCAGATAGACTTGGCTAAGATGAAGAAGACCGAGACCTGGATATGGAACAATTGGAAATGGGAAACTTCATGGGGATGGGATTATCCGATGATGGCGATGTGTGCGGCACGCATGGGCGAGCCACAGAATGCAGTAGGCGCTTTGCTCATGAAGCAGCAGAAGAACACTTATCTCGTGAGCGGTCACAACTATCAGGATGGCCGCCTACGTCTCTATCTGCCAGGCAATGGAGGCTTGCTGATGGCGGTGGGCATGATGTGTGCAGGATGGGATGGAAGCATCCATCCTAATCCAGGATTTCCTCAAGATGGTAATTGGAATGTGAAGTGGGAAGGTTTGAAGCCTTTACCTTAAACATATAAATCAGAATTTAATATTATTTTTTGTCAAACTATTCTGAAATTTAAATTAGAAAACGATGTTAGAATCTCATTATTATAAGGATATGGTGGAGGCTGGCTGCGATGAGGCTGGCAGAGGATGCTTGGCGGGCAGTGTTTATGCTGCCGCTGTAATTCTGCCTCCTGACTACCAGAATCCTGACCTTAATGACAGTAAGAAACTGACAGATAAGAAGCGTAAGGCTCTCCGCAAACAGATCGAACGTGATGCTGTGGCTTGGGCTGTAGGCATTGTTGCCCCGGAGGAAATAGACCAGATCAATATTCTCAATGCGAGCATACTTGCCATGCACCGTGCCCTCGACCAGCTGAAAGTGCGCCCGGAGGCAGTCATTGTAGATGGCAATCGTTTCAAGCCTTACAAGGACTTACCTTATACCACCATCGTAAAGGGTGATGGAAAGTATTTGGCTATTGCTGCTGCGAGCATCCTGGCCAAGACTTATCGCGATGACTACATGGATGCTCTTGCCGAAGAGTATCCACAGTACGACTGGAAGAGCAACAAGGGTTATCCTACGAAGAAACATCGTGCAGCCATACAGGAGCATGGCACAACGCCTTATCATCGTATGAGCTATAACTTGCTGGGTACTGGTGAGCTTTCGCTCGACTTTAAGGAATAAATGGAAAAAGGCACAAGCAATCATGGATGGTTGCTTGTGCCTTTTCAGATAGCATAAGGGCGAGCCTTCTCAGGTTCGCCCTTACTGTTTCCTGTTTTTTTACTAATCTGAAAAATATATGTTTGGTAAATATATATTTACTAGCGATTAGAAGGTGATGTCGCCACTCTTTACAGTGTGGTTCTTGCCACCATCCCAAGACTTACCTGTACGCCAACGTGGGTCACCGATTTCCTTGGTATAGATAGGGTGCTTCTTCACCTTGTCAGATGTGTTGTAGTAGAAACCACTGATATTTGAGTATCGGAAGGCATCCTTCTCGAACTTCTCCTTGGCATCACACTTGCCGATGGTCCAAGGACTCTTAAAGAGATCCTCGGCTGAGAGCTGATAACCTACTGCGTCAGACTCGTTCTCGTTCTTGTTGTCGCCAAACTTGATGAAGGTCTCTTCATAGCCACCTGCGTTGATCAAGCCCTTGTTGTAGCCAGCACCAGTGTTCTGGTTGGAGAATGACATGTTGGTGAACATACCATCTACCAATGTAGTCTTTTCGGTAGAGGCTGCGTACTTGTCGTGTGCAGGAACTACGGTAGAGTAGTTGTCGGCGAAATCGTAAGTTACGTTATGTGTACCGATGTTCATACCTTTCATGAAGTAGTCACGACCAGCATCGTTCTTATTGCCTGCGAATACGAAGAGGTTCTTCTTGCAGGTAAGCTTAGAACGCTGTGGCATGTACTGAAGCTCGAATACTAAACCGTGTCCCTTGTTGTTGGAACGGGTTGAGAAATCTACGAATGTATTGTTGGATACATTGATGTTCCAGGTTGTACCCTCTGGCCATGCCAAGTTCTTTGACTCAGAGAGGAGAGCGTGGCGTGGGCTGTTGATGATGGTGTTGTTGGTGAAAGTCAAGTTCTTGAAGAAGTTTGACTTACGGTTGTTGCCAGGACCAGCAAACCATGCGTATCCACGACCATTGGTGTCATAGCCTGCGTCATCGTAGAATACGCAATCGTCAACGGTCAACTTTTCGATAATTTGACGGTTTGGACCTTGGAAGCGAATGAAACCACGAACGTGGCCAGAGAATGTACATCTGGCAATTCTCAACTCAGCAAGAGAGAAAGACAAGCCCTGTGAGTACATGTTCATGAAATAGTTTGCAGAGATAGTGTACTGAGAGTTGCCACCTTCTCCCTTTTGGTCGAAGTATGTGTACCATACCATAGGGTGGAAGTTGATGTCTTCCATGATGATAGGTTGGATAGCCAAAGTTACACCATTCTCAACACCTGAGCGTGCGTTACGGCACAATCCCCAGTTTACTGCATTGCCAGCTGTCTTTGCCTCGCTGTTCCAGCCGATACCCTGGAGCACGGTAGCACGACCCTTACCTGCAGCTAGGTCTTCTGGATTGGTTGCCAAGGTGAAGCCCTTGGTCATCTCCACGGTAGAAGAACAATAGTAAGTCTTGCCACCTTCCAAGTAGAATACCTGGCCTTCGGCGATGCTATTGTCAGACATGTAGTTGGTCAAGATGGTATCGATACGTGTTGCCACTAAGTTCTCACAACCGAATGTCTTGCCTCGTTGAGTACCCATGTTCTGTAAGATAGTGTCTTGCTTAGCTTCCTCTGCAGTGTTGGCCTTGATGATGATAGGCTCGCCAGGCTCGCCAGGCATACGTACCATGGTTGAGTTGTATTGGCGGTCATAGTAACGCTTTATGTCGTTGTTCTGTCCACTTACGATGTAGGCAGCGTTCGATTCCAAACCTTCGATATGTACTCTACCGTTAGCTCTGTCTTCTGCTGTTATCTTGCAGACGAACTCTGGCAACTGGGCATTGTCGGCTGATGGTACTACACGTACTTCATCGAATACCCATTCTCCATCCTTAACCTCAGCACCAGCCTCAAAGAAGTCCTTGTAGGTTGTTTCGTAATCATCTTCTACCTGTGGCATGAAGCATACGTCCATGGAGTTGTTGGTTACATTCTCGGTCCAGAATAAGGATGGTACGTCGTAACGCATACCTGTGGTGAGGCTACCTGTCTGGTTTCGGCTGTCGTCACGAGACTGGTCGTTCTGGTGAGAGCCATCGCCCATACCAAACCACTTGGAGTTGTGAGGGTTGTCGAGGTCGTTTCTGTCGACTAATGCACGGATGGCATAAAGATAACCTGTGCCATACTGCAAGTCCTCGTGCAAGAATGAAAGCTGGTCGGCAGTCAAGATGGTATCGAGCAAGTTAGCGTTCTCGGACTTTTCCCAAGACGTACCAGCCACCTTGCCTTTCAACTCATAGGCATCTGCTCCATCCACGCCATACCAGAAGAGGCGCATGTCGTTGACGTGTGTACTGGCCTTGTAACCATGCTGCTGCAGATAGGTGTCAATGCTTGGGTCTACACGAGATGCAATGTCGCAATAGTATGGTGTTGTGGATGAGCCTGTGTTCTGTGTAGTGCGGAACATAGGCATTGGCAGGCGATCAGCACCTGCGTCGCTGTAACCATCGTCGTCCTTGCAAGATGCGAAGAACGACATGGTAGCAGCCATTATCATTGAAAATATAAAAAACTTTTTCATATCTTTTTATCTGCTCAGTTGATTAATAGCCATAATAGTTCTTGTACTGACCGAGGCTTCGGCTAATGACATCTCTTGGGATAGGCAAGATGTATCTTACCACAGGCAAGTTAGAGAGGGTGGCATCGGATGAATAACCTTCAGGGAATTGTCCTTCTGGTATGATGGTTCCACTTTGGTCCATGTAGATATATCCACGTATAGAGCAACGGCATTGAGCCTTGGCGATACCTGTGTTTTCGTCGAGCCAGTCGAAGAAGAGAGCCTTGCTCCAGGCATTGCTACCCGTGGTAGGTACTGTTGCTTCTTCCTCTGTATGCTGTCCCCAGCTCTGCCAAAGATTATTCAACTTGAAGTCTCCGTCATAGTGGTAGAACTCGATGACACCAATGGAGGCATCCGTATTTGGCATATTGACAATCTCAGGATAATTCTGAGCGTTATATTGCTCTGGGTTCTCTGCTACCTTGGCATTCCACTCTGAGCGCTTCAGCACCTTGTAGTATACAGAAGATGGGTACTTGGTAAGGTCGTCTTCATACATGCTCTCGTCGCGGTCGTTACCCATGGCGTTGTAGAGGCAAAACTCCTTGAATAGTACCTTGTTGTAGAGATTCCAACGTACGAGGTCCTTCCAACGGATATTTTCGCCACCAAACTCCCAGGCGCGCTCGTCTACGATGGCATTGAAGAATGCCTCCTTGCTTCCTAGGTTGTTTACGTAGTCGTCTACCATTTCAGACTTGTTGGATGCGCCACGGAAAGCACGCTCGCGTACCTTCTTGAGGGCATTCTTGGCTGCGTCTGTAGGACCGTTCAACTCGTTCTCTGCCTCTGCAAACATCAAAAGCACGTCTGCGTAGCGCATGTAAGGGAAATTGATACCAGTGTTGCCCTGTGAGGTGTTGCCCAATGTGTGGCTCTGATCCCAAAGTTTAGACCACTTCATGCAGTAATTGCCATAGCTGTTGAGAAGGGTTGGAGTACCATTATAAGAATACTGCCAGAAACCTGCCACGTTGCGGCGAACGTCCTGCTCGTTGAAGGTGAATCGGTAGAAGGCATTCAGGTTGGCGCTACTGTTCATGCGTCCCCAAGCATGGTCTGTGTCACCTCCGCTGGAAAGGTCGGCCTTTGGACCATTGATGTAGCCGATGTTACCATTTACGT
Source organism: bacterium (assembly GCA_963657075.1). GTDB lineage: Bacteria > Bacteroidota > Bacteroidia > Bacteroidales > Bacteroidaceae > Prevotella. The sequence continues at coordinate 13,517 of CAVKLF010000016.1, forward strand.
TTTGTACGAATGGAATCTCGAAGATGACATCATCATCGTTGACTACACTGTAGTTACACTCATCGGTAAAGACCTTGAAATAGTCGTTGTTGAGAGTGTGTGTACCTGATTCCATCACAGAATCTGCATAGGTACGAGCTATCTTATAGTAATCCTCGTAGTCGCTGGCACGTTCCATGGTTCCTGTAGCAGTGGCATCCTCGCCGTGGCGAAGAGAGTAACCGGCACGGAACATAGAGATGCGGGCAATCAATGCCCAGGCATATTCCTTGGAGCAACGCTCCACGCCCTCGGTAATTTCCTTGACCGATTTCATCTTTGGAGCGGTTTCTTTCAAATCGTTGATGAGGGCTGTGAGAATCTCGTCGCGCTGTCCCATTGGCATAATCAATGACTCTTGGTCGTAGGTGCGAGTGAATGAGAATGGCACGTCACCCCAGAGGATAACCAAGTCGAGGTAGTTCATGGCACGGATACACTTTGCCTCGCCAATCATTTGGTCGAGGTCGGTATCGCCATAGAGTGAAGACTTCTCTGCAGCGTTTACAAAATTGTTGGCCCGCTCGATGGCTTCGTATGCAGCATCCCAAGTACTCTTGATGTCGCTACCATCAGCCTCACCATCAAACAGCTTCCACTCATTGTGTCCAGCAGCTTGAGTCTCAGCACTAGAGGTCGAGAATTCAACGTCGCTGTTGAAGTTGAACTTTGATAAATAGCTGTCTCCGTATGTGCTACCACTGCAAGTTGCCTGGTAAACCGAATTGAGCAAACGGTCTGCCTCTTCTGTGCTCTTGAACACCTGTTCGTCGGTCACTTTCGAAGGTGCCTCGACATCCAGAAAGTCGTTGCAAGATGTAAGGCCAGCAAGCAAGAGGCTGCACATCAATATATTCTTTATTTTCATAATATATATTCCTTATTATTATTTGAGTTTAGAGTGATAAGTTCACACCGAAGAGATAGCTGTGGCTACGTGGGTAGCGGTTCCAGTCTACATTTGGTGTCAAGCCATTCTGGATGTCTACTTCTGGGTCATAGCCTGAGTAGCCTGTGATGCAGAAGATGTTGGAGCCTGTCAAATACAAGCGCAGACGAGAGATACCCCACTTCTTGGTGAGTGTTGTTGGCAGGGTGTAACCGATGGTCAAGTCATTGAGACGAACGAATGAGCCATCCTCCACGAAGTTGGAGAGGGTATAGTTGGTTCTTACGTCCTGTGGGTTCCATAAGGTCTTGCCTGCGTTGAGACGCTCGTATTCATCGAGGTAGTCGATGTGCTGAGAGTTGCTGAGTAATGACTCGTTCTGGTTGTAGAGTGTCTTGGTTCCGTCTGCATTCTCGTAGTAGATGTCTCCATAATATACCCAACGGTTGTTGTAGTCGAATTTCTTCAATACGTTGCGTGGGTTGGTTTGGCTGGCACCCTTGGCAGATGAGAGATGGTAACCTGTGGCGTTAATGACGTCGAAGTCGAGCATGTAAGTGAAGTTGGCAACGAAATCGAAGTTCTTCCACTTGCCCGATAGCCCGAAACCACCTTGTACCTTAGGGTTGGTGTTACCCACTATGGTACGGTCGTTGATGTCTATCTTGCCGTCACCATTGATGTCCTTGAGCTTGATGCGTCCTGGGTAGGTGCCAAATAGACCTGTGACGGTAGGTTTCTCCTGCTTCACGTCTGGATTCTCCTGCAAGTAGGCTGCATCGTTAGGTGCATAATTGAAGCCACTTCTGTGGAATTCGTCGAATCCATAGAGACCTTCATATACGTAACCATAAATAAGACCTACTTCCTTACCCTCTACGAGGCGGAAGTTATCTTCTGAATCCCAACTCTTGCCAGGGATATAGGCATCGGTTCCATTGATTTTCTCAACTTTGGTTTTGTTCATACCCATGTTGAAGTTGGCTGAGAGCACATAGTCCTTGCCACGCAAGATGTCGCCATTGATGGAAAGTTCGATACCCTTGTTGGATACACGACCTACGTTCTGCCACTGGGTAGAGTAACCTGTAGTGGTAGGAATCTGACATTTGTAAAGCAAGTCGCGTGTGGTGTTCCAGTAAACCTCAGGAGTGATGGTGAGGCGCCCATTGAAGAGAGAGATGTCGGCTGCCAAGTTACGAGTAACGGTAGTTTCCCACTTAATCTTGTTGTTAGGGAACAAACCGTCAGAGGCATAGTACTTGTCGCCATCCTTGGTCGTGGTGCTCTCGCCCCAGCTTGGACCTCCGCTGGAATTGATGCTGTACTGATAGCGCCAACGGTCATCACCGATATTGTTGTTGCCGGAAAGACCGAATGCGGCACGAATCTTCAACTGGTCTACCACATCCTTGTTCCACCATGGCTCCTCAGAGATAACCCATGCGCCAGAAACTGAAGGGAAGTAACCCCACTGGTTGCCTGGTGCGAAGCGGGTGGAACCATCGGCACGCATGGTGACGGAAGCCAAATATCTGTGCTTGTAGTTGTAGCTCGCCTGTCCGAAGAATGAAGCGATGCGGTTAGGGGTTGTTACAGAAGAAGTACTACCGAATGCCTGTCCAAGACCCATATTGTTGAAAGCATAACGGGGAGTTGTGCTCTGTGGGAAGTAGCGAGAGGCCTGATAGTTGGTTGTGGTCTGTGAGTGCTGGATTTCCTGGCCGAGCAAGAAAGAGAGGTTATGTTTCTCTTTCAGAGTCAAGTTATAGTTCAATGTATTAGTCCAGGTATACTTGAAGCTTCGCTGATTGGTAATCGTAGCTACTGGCATGTTCTCATTGCTGGCCGCAGTACTGGTCAGATAGCCATAGAAGCGATTTTGGTCAGAGAATGACCAGAACTGTGCGATGTCTGAACGGAATGACAGGTTAGGGATGATTTCCCATGTCAAGCTGGCCTGGTTGGTGAAGCTGTAGGAATGCTTCAACTGATAGTTTTGGTCGATGTCGTCCATAGGGCTTGCCAATTTCCAATAACGCTCTACGCCGAAGTCTTGCCACTCGTCATCATAGTGGGTCATCTCGCGAAGACCATTGGTAGGCTTGTAGTTGAGTACACCCACCAAACCTTCAGTACCGATGCCGCTGGCACCTGCACCCAAATCACGACGATAGGTGAAACGTGGATTGATCAAGAGGTTGACGTTCTTGGCCAACTTCACGTTGATTTTTGTGTTCATGTTGGTGCGGCGAACGCCCGAGCCTGAGATGATACCATCCTGGTTGTGCTGGGTGAGGGAGGTGCTGAAACGCAACTTCTCGTTACCACCATTCACGGTAACATTGTACATCTGTGTCAAGGCTGGGTCGCCCATCAACTCGTCTTGCCAGTCGTGGGTTGTCATAGTCTTGTAGATGTCGAGGTCGTTAGGGTTACCGAAGTCACGACGGAAGTTGTAGGTTCGGCTATTATTGGCAGAGCAGTAGTCCAGCTGATACTTTACGAATTCGTAAGTGTCGAGCATCTCCTGCTTGCCAGCCAACCATGAGAGCTGAGCATAAGCGTTGAAGTCTACCTTTACCTTGCCTGCCTGTGCAGACTTGGTCGTAACGATGACAACTCCGTTACCACCACGGGCACCATAAACGGCAGTCAACGACGCATCCTTCAGAACATCGATGCTCTGAATGTCGGTAGGAGGAATATCGTTGATGTTGTCTGCTTGGAAGCCATCGACGATAAACAAAGGTTTGGAGTCTTGTGAACTAGAGATGGCTGAGCCACCACGGATACGGATGTTGATGTCGGCGCCTGGCGCACCATCGACTGTAGTAACCTGCACACCTGCAATCTTACCTGCGAGGGCCTCTGCGGCAGAAGCTACAGGCACTACTGCAAGTTTGGCGCCCGATATAGAACCTACGGAACCTGTGAGGTCCTTGCGCGCCTTGCTGGTATAACCGACAACGACCACCTCGTTGAGCTGACTGTTGTCATCTTTCAATACGATGGTTTGGGCTTGCCCCCCTGTTTTAATCTCTTGTGAAATCATACCCACATAGGAGACTACGGCAGTCTTGCCGCCTTTTAGGTTGAGCGTAAAATTACCATCGAGGTCAGTAACTGTGCCATTCTTAGGGTTCCCCTTTTCGATGACGGAAGCTCCGATCACCGGCTCGTTGTTGGAGTCGAGGACGGTACCCTTGACGACATTCTGTGCAAGTACAGATCCTGGCGTTAGCACCAAGGTAGCTAATAGGCAGAACTTACACAATTTGTTCATTGCGTTCATCATGTAACTAACTTTTAAATTTTACTTAATTTGTTTTGTTTATGTAAATTAGGTTTTAAGCATCATACTACACATTATTATAATATATAGCTGACTAGTACCACAATTTCTGACTTGTATAAAAACTTCGGATGAATCTAGGTTTTTAATTCAATAGGAGAGTTTTTTGTTATTGTTTCAATGTTGCTTTTTGGTTTATATCTGAGCACAAAGGTATAAAAAAGTTTTAAAACGCCCAAATAAAAATGAAAGTTTTTTTAGAATTTCGGGTAAAATAGTGGTTTTTCGTTAAAAAACTGTGCAAAAAGCAAAGAAGTTAGAAATGTGAGCGTACTTTGTAGGCGCTCATATTTCTAACTTCCCTGAGTCTGAGATGATGCTAATTGGTACGATTAGAAATCGAGTGTGATTCCCTTCTCGTCAATCTTCTTGTATTTCTTGCCGTTTACGGTAACGTCCTTCGAATTCTTGGCGTCGAAGGTGCTAGCCTTGGCTGCCACCTTGATGTTTTCCAGAATTACGCCCTCGGTGCGGTTGATGACGATACCCTGCTGGGCATTGTTTACCTCCAGGTCTTTGATGTGGATATTCTGTACTGGCATTTCTGGTAAACCATTGAAGTAGGCTGCACGGCGAGCGGTGCGACAGATTACGTGGTCGATGTCGATATTGCGGAAACAAGGAGTAGTCTCGTCTACCTTATATTTCTCTACCTTCTGTTGCTTTGCCTCGTCGCCGTCGTTCAGTACCTCTACAGCCGATTTGCCGCCGTAGTAGAGGTCGAAGGTGATGACATCGGTCTGGATGTCAAACATAGACATGTCTTTGATGTAGATGTTTTCTACGACTCCACCTCTGCCACGGGTGCTCTTGAAGCGTAGGCCTACGTCGGTACCCAAGAACTGACAGTCGCGTACCATGACGTTCTTTACGCCACCGCTCATCTCGCTGCCTACTACAAAGCCGCCATGGCCCTTGAATACTGTACATCCGTTTACGATGACATTCTCGCAAGGAATGCCGCGCTTTCTGCCGTCGGCATCCTTGCCGCTCTTGATGCAGATGCCGTCATCGCCCACATCGAAGGTAGAGTTGACGATGAGCGCGTTCTTGCACGACTCCAGGTCGAGACCATCGCCATTCTGTGCGTACGAAGGGTTGCGCACCAAGACATCCTCGATGAGTACGTTTTCGCACATCAGTGGATGGATGTTCCAGGCTGGGGAGTTCTGGAAGATAACTCCGTTGAGCCAAACGTTCTTGCAGTTTACGAGGCTTATCATTACGGGGCGCAGGAAGCGCTTTATCTCGTTCCACTCTTCCTCTGTGGCAGGGGTCTTGGGCACATTCATGTTGGCGCTGTTGTCTGCCTTGAGCGCGCCCTCTGAAGGGAACCAGTAGTCGGCACGCTTGTAGGCTCCGCCACGCGAGGTGATGGCCTTCCACTGGCTTTCGGTTACCTTCTGCTTTTTCAAGGGGCGCCAGTATTCGCCGTTGCCGTCGATGCAGCCCTGGCCTGTGATGGCCACATTGGTGAGCCCGTTGCCCGAGATAGGCGACTGGCAGCGACGGGTGTCAAGTCCCTCAAACGATGTTTCTACGAAAGGGTAGAGGGCATCGTCTGGCGAGAAGAGGATGACTGCACCTTTCTGCAAGTGCAGGTTGATGTTGCTCTTCAGCACGATAGGACCGGTAAACCATACGCCCTGTGGTACGATGAGCTTGCCGCCGCCCTTCTGGCTAAGTGCCTCGATGGCCTTCTGGATGGCATCGGTGCAGAGCGTAGAACCATCGCCTACGGCTCCGAAGTCTTTGATGTTAACCTCGTTGGCTGGGAACTGCGGACGAGTTACTTTCTCCATCTGGAATGGCAGATTCTCGTACAGTGCGTCATACTTATCTGTGTCGGCAGCCTGTGCTCCGAGAGCCAGCAAGCAAGCACACACGAAACTAAAGAATTTCTTCATGTAATGTATTCGTTTTATAGAGTTATTAAATAGTTGTAGGGTTGTTTGCGATGCAAATTTAGGAATATTATTTTGTTTCTCCAAATAATTTGGCAAGTTAATGCCCTAAAAAAGGTGAAAACGTTTCCGACAGTGGCTTGGTAATAAAAAAAGAGCCACAAATCTTTCGATTTGCAGCTCTTGGTACCCAGACCCGGGATCGAACCGGGATGGATTGCTCCACTGGTGTTTGAGACCAGCGCGTCTACCGATTCCGCCATCTGGGCGATTAGCTCTCGGCTTATTTGCGGGTGCAAAGGTACTAATAATTTTTGAACTGGCAAATTTTTCGGGTGTTTTTTTTCAAAAAACTTCAATGAATGTGCCAAAATGCTAAATAATTGTTGTTTTTCAGCACTGCAATATTAAATTTAGAGAAAAACTTTGGCGCTTTCAGAGATATTTCCTAACTTTACACTTGATTTGAAAACTAACGAAATAAAACCGTAAATTATGACAAGCAATATGAAAAATAACTATTGCGTGATTCTCGCCGGCGGAAAGGGCAGAAGACTCTGGCCTTGCAGCCGCAGCCATGCGCCGAAGCAATTTCTCGACTTCTTCGGAGTGGGGCGCACGCAACTGCAACAAACATACGATAGGATGGTGAAGATAGTGCCTGCCGACCATATCTATGTAAATACCAATGAGGAGTACGTAGACCTGGTGAAGGAGCAGCTTCCCGAACTGACCGCCGAACAAATCATAGCCGAGCCTATCCACCGCAACACGGCTCCTAGCATGGCTTGGGCCAACCACCGCATCATGATGCACAATCCTGACGCCTGCTTGATAGCCACCCCTTCCGACCAGGCGATTATCAATGAGGATGCTTTCCGACAGAATGTACTAGAGGGCTTGGCCTTTGTAGCCGAGCACGACAGATTCCTGACCATGGGCGTGAAGCCTACTCGCCCAGAGCCTGGGTATGGCTATGTGCAGATGGGAGACGGAATAGCCGATGATATTTATATGGAGAAGTCGTTTACCGAGAAACCGGAGCGTGAGTTTGCCAAGATGTTTATGGAGAGTGGCGAGTTCTTCTGGAATACGGGCATCTTCCTCAGCAATTGCAAGTATCTGCGCGAGTGTTTCGGCAACCTGCTGCCCACTGTGCTGCGTGAGTACGATAAGCAGTATGCTGGCCAGGCGAGCGTAGAGACGGAGAATGCCTTTATGAAGCAGAACTTTTCTTCTTATCCCAATGTGTCTGTAGACTTTGGCATTCTAGACAAGCCTTCTAATGTGTGTATGATGAAGTGCGACTTCGGATGGGCCGACCTCGGTACCTGGCACAGTATCTATGAGGCGATGCAGAAGGGCGACGACGACAATGTGGTTATCGACAGCGATGTGATGATGGAGAATTGCCACAATAATGTGGTCAAGTTGCCGAAGGGCAAGCTCGCCGTGCTCAATGGGCTGGATGGGTACATCGTGGCAGAGAAGGACAATGTATTGCTCATTTGCAGGAAGGAAGACTCCTCGGCTCTGGTTCGCAAGTATGTGAACGAGATACAGATGAAGAAGGGGGAGGAGTTTATTTAAGCTTAGAAACAAAATAAAGATAGAAGATTATGGCAAGTATTTTTAGTAAGATTGCAGCAGGAGAGATTCCTAGCTACAAGTGCGCAGAGAATGATAAGTTTTATGCATTTCTCGACATCAGTCCTATCGGCAAAGGCCATACATTGGTCATTCCGCGCAAGGAGGTAGACTACATCTTCGATATGGAGGATGAAGACTTGGCAGAATTTGAGGTGTTTGCCAAGAAGGTGGCTCGTGCCCTCCAGCAGGTGTTCCCTTGCAAGAAGGTGGCTCAGGTGGTATTGGGTCTGGAGGTGCCCCATGCGCATATTCATCTCATTCCGATGAATAGCGAGGCTGATGTAAACTTCCGCAAGGAGCATCTCAAGCTCTCTGAAGAGGAGTTTAAGGAGATTGCCGACAAGATTTATGCGGAATTCTGCAAACTCTAGAAAATGTACTTCGAGTAAAGAAAAAAGGAACTGTCATAGGGGCTGTGTAAAAGCCTATATGATAGTTCCTTTTTCTTTACTCGAATGAAATCTTGTCGATGCGGAGGTTGATGGTTCCACGAGGAATCTTGATCTCTGCCACATCACCCACCTTCTTGTTGAGCAAGCCTTGTGCGATAGGAGTCTTGATGGAAATCTTGCCCTCCTTGAGGTTTGCCTCGCTCTCGCTCACGATGGTGTAAGTCATCTTGGCCTTGTTGGCCATGTTGGTCATCTCCACCTTCGACATGATCTGCACGCAGTCGGTGCTGAGCTGCTTGGTGTCGATAATCTTGGCCTCGGCGATGGTGAGCTTCAGACGGTTGATTTTATCTTCGAGGTGAGCCTGTGCCTCTTTGGCGGCATCATACTCTGAGTTCTCACTTAAGTCACCCTTGTCTCGGGCTTCAGCAATTGCGGCTGATGCCTTAGGGCGCTCTACAGTAACGAGCTGTTTCAGCTCGGCTACGAGATTGTCGTAACCTTCTTGTGACATGTAAGCCATAATCCTTTTTTGTTGTTTAATGTTATTAATAATATGTTTCTCAGAGGCATAAAAAATAAAGAATTCCAATGCCAGTATAGCACCGGAATCCCATATCTTATCATGTCTTTGTTTATCCTTTTATTATAATTCGGTTGCAAAGATAGAACTTTATTTTCGTATCGCCAAACTTTTTCAATGAAATTTCTCAAAAAATCCTCCTTTTTCTTTCACATGCGCCATTAGTTCGCTAAAAATCTGATTGTTACGGAGTATCTCCGGATTGCCGGTCATGATCATCTGTTTTCGGGCTCGGGTGATGGCTACGTTGAGTTTGCGGTCGATGATGCAGCCGTCTTCCACGAAGCTGTTGCCTGCCAGGAAGTCGAGTTGCCAGATGTTCTGGATGGTGAAGCTGTAGATGATGACGTCGCGCTGGCTGCCCTGGTAGCGCTCCACGGTGTCGATGCTTATCTTTTCCAGTTCGGGGATGCCTAGCGTTTCTATCCCTTTGCGTATCATGGCTATCTGGTTGCGGTAGGGCACGATGACGCCCACGGTCTTCTGGCAGTCGAACCTTGCGCCGTAGAAGCGGTGGATGCGGCGTAGCAGGTCTACTACGATGGCGGCTTCGTTGGCGTTTACCTTGTCTGATACGTTGGGCTCTTTGCAATACTCCGAGGGGAGGAAGATCATGCGGTGCGATTTCAGCAGGTCGTCGAGCGCGTCTAGCGAGGGGAGGGTGTAGGCGAGTTCCGTCTCCAGCTGGTGAGGACAAGGCACTGGCTCCAACTGCTCCCTGCGGTAGAACATCTTGTTGGGAAATTCGGCTATCTCCGGGTGCATCCTGCCCTGGCGGCGGAGGATGCCGATAAAGTCGCCTCTGCCCTCGTGGTCTTCCCAGTGGATGAGTCGCTCAAAGAGGGAGTTGCGGCAGTTGGTAAGGCAGATGCTTTGCAGCATCTCTGCGCCGATGCTGGTGCCTGGTATGGGCTTGCCCGTGCCGGTGGCTTGGGCGATGGCTACTGCGCTGTCTTGCTCGCTCTGCTGCACTACGGCAGGCAACTGCTTGTAGTCGCCGATGAGGATAAACTTGTCTACGGCGGAGAGCAATCCCACGAGGTTGGGCTCCAAGATTTGGCTCGACTCGTCGATGATGGCGAGCTTGAAGTGCTTCAGCTGGAAGATGAAAGGTTTGGAAGTCATCATCGAGGTGGTGCCCACGATGACGCGCGTACCTATTATATATTGCCTGATGGCTTCTAGCTTGGGGCACCGGGCGATGGTCTTCTCTATCAGATAGGGGCGGAATCGCTCGTCGCAGGAGTATTCGCTGCCTAGGCGCAGGAAGGGGACGCCTGCATCTACCAGCATCTCGCAGATTTCGTCTACGGCTCGGTTGGTGTAGCTCATCAGGAGGATGGAGGAGGCGGGCTCGCTGGGCGAGGATGGTGCGTGCGGCAGGATGCTTGCGGCAGCACTTGCTGGCTGCCCGGTGCCGTCGTTCAGGGCTTCTTCTACCATAAATCTCAGGGCACGACTGGTCTTTCCTGTTCCTGGAGGGCCCACGAGCAGGAAATAGTCTTGCGCTTGCTTGGCACGGAGGATGATGTCGTCGAGCACGTCGTCGTAGTGCTTGGATAGGGTAAGCGAGGTGTTGCGGCGAGGGGCGCGCTGGCCTAGCAGGAGGTTGCGCTTCTCTGGCGGGGCACTGATAAACTGGTGCAGGTTGCGGATGCTTCCCCCCGTGCTGGCGTCGGTAGTGCCGTGCTCGATGGCGTAAGGCTTGTCTGTCTCGAAGATGTCGGCGTTCTGCTGCCCGTCGTTCAGGTGTACTACGATCTGGTGGCTGTGTATTTCCTGCAATACTCCTTTGTATAAGATAGCTTTCCTTACGTCTGGCTCTTCTTTCTCCCGGTAGGTGTAGAGGTAGATCATGTCGCCTATGCGGAAGTTGGGCAGGAAGTCCTTGCCCTGGTCGGGTACGCTCAGCGTGATGGTGTCGTATCCGCTTCCTGCGCAGCTCTGTCCTTTCTCGATGATGCGCAGGCTGGTGTAGATGTTGCCGGCATCTTTCTTCTCTGCCAGGGGCATCGTCCAGAGGTCGCTGCCCGAAGTGTTGGTTCCCTCCTGTGCGCCTACCTTGCTTATCATCTGCTCTCGCAATACAAAGGTCATCATGCGGCAGAAGTAAGCCTCTTCCAGGGGCGAGAGGGCGTGGAGGGGGGCTGTGATGGAGGCGAGCTGGGGCTTCAGGTACTTGTTGTAGAAATAGTCTTGTGCGCCCGCCACGTTGAGCACTTCGGGGGTAAACTCGTGGAGTGCCGTCTCAAATCCCTCCCTTGCCATCTCGAAGGAGGCGGCTACCAGCTGGTTGCGGTATTCGATGGCTTCCCTAAACAGGTCTTGGTAATAGGCCACCACCATCAGTCCGTCTTGTGGCTGATACTTGGAGTAGAGCAGGCGGATGTTTACCAGATTGTTGCTCAGCTTGAAGTTGTGCTGCAGCACGCCGTAGTAGAGTAGGAGCTGCACATAGTGGGGCGTGAGTTGGTAACTGTGATAAGTGGGGTCTGCCTGGTGCGTCTCTATGTTCATGTTTCTGCCCGATTTCTGCTCCACGAGCAGCTTGCAGTCGGTGGTCATCAGGTCTACGCGCCCCTGTATGCCCAGTGCCTCGCATACAAACGAAGGCTCCAGGATGGCTTTCTTCCTCTCATAGAGCGGCTCGCCGCGGAATGCAGCCATCTTGGCTTGCGTGGCGGTGAGGGGGAAGAGGATGTCTACCACCTGCTGCAGATTGTAGGCTTGCTGGTGGGCGTCGGCATAAAACTTCTTGCCGTCGAACCCTGGACAGGTGCAAAACTCCAGGGCTTTCTCCCGGAAATGGCTCTTTACGGTCTCGTTTACCTGATAGGGGGCGTGGCTATTGATAATGTCGTCGAGGGCTGCTCCAGCAAAGTTACCCAGCAGGGTGGCCTGGGTGTTGGCACGGGGCTTCATCTGATAGAGGAGGTGGAGCAGGGGATGATGGCCAAACTGGGTAAAGCAGGCGGCGATGCTGCTGATGTCTACGAGGTAATCTGGCTCTACCACGATGAGTCGGGGGGTGATGATGGGCTGGCGCACTTGGTTGTCGAGCAAGTTGAGTTGCATCCCCTCTCTCAAGATGTCGCAAAGATATGTATGGTCTATGTGGTTCTCTTCGTTTTTCATGCACACGAGGTATTCGTCCTCATCGGCATCTTGGTCGATGTCTACACGGATAAACTCGCCGTCCCAGCTCTTTACGATGCATCGGATGTAGCGGCGGTTGATTTCCAGTCCCTTTTGGTAGGGGCGGTTGGTGTGGGGAATGAGCGCGTTCAGCTCGTGTGGCACATCCGTATCGAATACTGCTGAGATGAAGAGGGCCAAGGCTCGTGCGTCGTACTTCAGCTCTTCGCCGGTGAGCGCCTCCTGCTTGTTGCTGTGTCGGCGCATGGTCTGGATGGCTATCTTGTCGGGTATGCTGATGCCCTTAGCCCTACAGAGATAGTCTACCTGCGAGAAGAGGTTGCCGAAGGCTTGCTTCGTGTTCCTCACCCCCTCATGGCAGCAGAGGATGAGCGTGTCGTGCATCATCTTGTTGCGAGTCTGTGGCTTCAGGTCGGGGAGCATCAGTAGCTCTCTCACGCGCTGGAAGAGTTCGGGGGCGGATATGTTGGTCTGGTTCATAATATGCAAAGTTACGAAAATAATAAAGATTCTTAATGGAAAGACATTTATAATTATTGATAATTAACGGTCGATGATGGGGATTTATTCGCTGCTGGCGAATAAAAATAGCGTATTTTATTCGGTGGCAGCGAATAAAAAATGCCTATTTTGTTCGGTGGTGTCGAATAAAATTTGTATTTTTGTTGCCCAAATTAACAAGATGTAGGCAAATAATATCGTTAAAATTAGCAAAAAAACAATAGGAATATGACAAAGGAAGAATTGATGAGGAGGGCGATAGCGCTCTCTGAGAATAGTGTAAGGAATGGCGGAGGACCCTTCGGGGCTGTCATCGCCAAGGACGGCATCATCATTGCCGAGGCTTCCAACAGCGTAACCATCGACAATGACCCTACGGCTCATGCCGAGGTAAACTGCATTCGCCAGGCTACCCGCAAATTGAAGCGTTTTTTGCTCGATGGCTGCGAGATTTACACCTCGTGCGAGCCTTGCCCCATGTGCCTGGGAGCCATCTACTGGGCGCATCTGGATCGCATCTATTATGCCAACGACCGCAAGGATGCTGCCAAGATAGGCTTCGACGATGAGTTTATCTACGAGGAGATAGACCGCCAGATAGAAGACCGCCACAAGCCGATGGTGGCGTTGCTGCGCGATGAGGCGCTGGGTGCATTCCGCATGTGGGAGGAGAATACAGGGAAGACAGAGTATTAGGGAGCGTGCGAAAAGTGCCGATTTTTCTCTCTAACTGGGAAAATATTTTTGTCTAGTTGGAGAGATTTTTTTCTCCTAAGTAATAGTAAAAAATTAAGTTGGTACAATTTTTATGTTGTCTCTTATTGTCTCTGTTGTCGTAAATACTCTATTCATAAAAAGCTCTATTGGCGTAACATTGGATTGGTTACGACTATGATTTGATTGGTTTACGACAACAGAGACAAAAAGAGACAACAGGAAATGAGACTAAGATGTACCAAGAATCATTACTTACAAATCCGCATCCTAACTTATCAAATTCCGCCCAAAACATATCAGTTTCGCCCATAGACGTATCAGTTTCCGCTCAAAAGTTGTGCTTTTTCGTATTTTAGTGCGAAGATTTTGGAGCAGTGAAATGGCCAGAAATGAAGGCTTCGGAGTCGAAAAAAGTGGTTTTTTGTGGCTTTTTAGCCTGAAAAATGCCCATTTTTGAGGGGTTACTGTTACGATTTCGGGGTTTTAAATGCCTGAGAGAACTATGGAAAATTCTATAAGTGCTTGCTTTTTAGAGAGTTAACTGAATCTTGGCGTAAGCAAAAGTTACAGTTACAGTTATTACAGTTATTTATCGAGGTACCCCCATTTTTCGTCCTCCTATTATATATTATATATAACTAATTAATTATTAATAAGTTATAAGTATATAAAGAGAGGGGTGGGAGATAGATCCCCCCTTTAAAAATAACTGTAATAACTGTAACTGTAACCGCAGCCCAGTCTTTCCTCCACTCCAACCCCTGCCTTTTTACCTTTTTACCCTTTTACCTTTTCTACTGCCCTCCCAGGCGTTCGAAGAAGGTGATGATTTCCTCAAAGGTTTTGAACTCGTCGCTGCCATACTCGATGCTCGTGCCCATAAACTCCTTGCAGGGATGAGGGTCGATGAAGTAGTCGCCGTAGAGCAGCGCCTTCTGGTTGCAGAAGAGGATGTGGTCGTAGGCGGGAGTGGAGAGATACTCCTCTACCCAGCTTTGTACCGTAGATATGTAAGCGTGGTCGTTGGTGGGGGCTGAGGCTACGATGTACACGTTGTAATGCTCTATGAGCAGCTCGTAGGCCTTGTGCATGGAGCTGGTGGCCTTCATGTAGCTATCGTGCAGGCAGTCGAAGTCGATGTACACGATAGGGCGCTCCTTGCCGTCCTGCCGGTCGTCTATCCAGCGGATGACGGGGCAGAGGTAGTGCTGCGCCACTTTGTCTACCAGGCGATGCTCGCCATGGAAACGGACGGCCTGGGGATAATGCTCGTGGAAGAGGTCGAAGGTGTGTACTACGGGGTCCTGGTCGCCGAAGAGACCGTACACGCGTCCTTGCTCCTCGGGAGTAATGTCGTGGAAGCACAGCTCGGTAATGTCGCGGTATTCCTTGATAAGGCCCTTGGTTACCATCAGCTCGTTGATGCCGTCCTTGCGAGGGTTTTGAAACTCCTGCTTGCCCGTCATGCTGCTCATCGTGTTTCCCATCTCGAAGGCAGGGTTTACGAGGATGCGGTCGTAGCCCTTCAGCATCTCCGTGTACATTCCGCCCATCGAGGTGCCTATGATGAGGTCGGGCTTCTCCTCCAAGGCCATCTTGCGCAGCATCTCCACAGCCTCCTCAGGACGCACGGGGATGTCTTCTGCCACGAGCTGTGCGTTAGGCATCAGCTCTTGCAGCATCTTTACCGTGCCGCTCTGGGCGGAGGAGAGGAAACCGTGCACGTACATGATTTTCTTGCCCGACATGAGGTCGGGGAATTGCTTGATATAGGGATTTTCCATTTCTTAGTCTCCTTCTTGTTTCTTTTAGTTCTCTGTATTCATCTGCAAAATTATGGCAAATCGCAGAGAATACAAAATGAATGGGCCATTTTTTTCTTTCAGAAGCAGAAAATATCTTCTTTTCGCCCTCGCCATGTAGGAAAAAGTACGATAATCCTCCGCTAAGTGGCATTAAGTGGGGCTAAACCTAGAGTATTCCAAAAAATATTTGTACCTTTGCCGCAACAAATAAAAAACATATCAAGATTTAGGCATCATGGATTTACTTAAGGAACGAATAATGAAGGAAGGCCGATGCTTTCCTGGCGGAATCTTAAAGGTGGATGGCTTCGTAAACCATCAGATGGACCCCATGCTGATGATGGAATTGGCGAAGGAGTTTGTGCGCATCTTCCAGGGCGTGGAGTACAACAAGATTGTGACCATCGAGGCCTCAGGCATCGCCCCCGCCATCATGATGGGCTACCTGACCCATCTGCCCGTAGTATTCGTGAAGAAAAAGAAGCCTAAGACGATGGAGGGCATGATAACCTCCGTAGTACACTCTTTTACCAAGGACAAGGACTACACAGTGTGTGTAAGCAACAGCTATCTTACCCCCGCCGACCACGTAATCTTCATCGACGACTTCTTGGCCAACGGCAATGCCTCCAAGGGCGTGATGGACCTCTGCCAGCAGGCAGGAGCCAAGATAGAGGCGATGGGATTCGTTATCGAGAAGGCTTTCCAGCACGGAGGCGACTTCCTGCGTGAGGCAGGCATGCGCTACGAGGCTCTAGCTACCGTAGAAAGCCTCGACGGCTGCCAGATTGTGCTGAAGTAAATTTAGCTTGGACTATAAATACAGAGCCTCGTTTTGATATAGACATCGAGGCTACTACAATCTATTTATTTCCTCATCACCCAATCCTGTAAGCAGCTTAATTTGC
>CAVKLF010000017.1:0-28397 GCA_963657075.1 bacterium
AAGCGTATGACCGTGCTCTGGCTCCGCTTCTTGACCGAGATAAACGACAAGACCCGGGAAGTGCCCACTGAACTCTTGGAAAATCCCGAGATAAGTAAGGCTTTGGAGGAAGTGAAGATTTCCGCCTTTACCGAGGATGAACTCAGGGCTTATGATAAGTTCTGGGACAGGGTGAGTAGTGAGAAAACCTTGATGGAAGGAAGATATGACGAGGGCTTGAAGCAAGGTATCGAGCAAGGTATCGAGCAAGGTATCGAGCAAGGTATCGAGCAAGGCGCAACTAGCAAGGCTCTTGAAATTGCCAAGAAGATGAAGGCTGCTGGCATGGCGGAAGATGTAATCCTGCAGATGACAGGGCTGAGCCATGGTGCCCTGTGGTCGCTTTGATTAGAAACACCATAAAATAAGTATCAATTTTATTCACAACCGGATAGGCAGGCAAGAGCTATTACTCTTGTCTGCCCTCAGAAGTATTGTATAATTTTAATCCATATGGAAAAGATATTAACGATAGTGATTCCCACGTACAACATGCAAGACTATCTTTGCCGTTGTCTTGACAGCCTGATTGTACCTGAGGAACAGATGAAGCAACTGGAGGTGCTCGTCATCAACGATGGCAGCAAGGACAATTCCTCTGCCATAGCCCATGAGTACCAGGACAAGTATCCCGATACGTATAGGGTGATAGACAAAGAAAATGGCAACTATGGGTCTTGTATAAATTGTGGATTGAAGGAGGCTACGGGAAAGTATATCAAGATACTGGATGCGGACGACTATTATGACAATGAAAATTTAAAGTTGTTTATTGAAAGATTGTCTCAGACTGATGTCGATGCCGTCTTGTCTTGTCATTCTGTATATAAAGACAACATAAAGGTCGAGTCCATAAGATTCCCTGAATACAAAGATGGGCAAGTGATAAATGTAGAGGAAGAGTTGCCAAGCTATTTCACGATGGACAATATCACTTATAAGAAAATTGTTTTCGATGGTTTGAATTACCATCAGACAGAGGGCATATCTTATACTGACTAAAGTTTCCCATACCTAAACAGAAGAGGTAACATCATCCTTCCTCTGGAGTATGAAACCGTGGATTTGATGGGAGGAAACAAGGCTTGCGTAAGGAAGGAGCATGGTTGCTTTAGAGATATAGAGTTGTAACAGCCAAAGGAACTAAAATTGTAGAGAAGA
The DNA here is from genome assembly GCA_963657075.1 of bacterium. Taxonomy (GTDB): domain Bacteria; phylum Bacteroidota; class Bacteroidia; order Bacteroidales; family Bacteroidaceae; genus Prevotella. The sequence goes on from CAVKLF010000017.1 coordinate 1,201, forward strand.
GCAAGGCGGAAAGACGCAAGTTCTTCTCTACTCCATGAAAGCTTTACACTGTTACTGTTCTGCTACCGTCTTCTTCGGTGGTGATATATACCTTGGTGCAATCTTCTGGTAGGAGGTCTTCTATCAGTTCGGGCCATTCCAGAAAACAGAGGTTGCCGCTATAGAAGTAATCCTCGTATCCCATGTCGTACACCTCATCAATCTTCTTGATGCGGTAGAAGTCGAAATGATAGATGGAGGCTCCTTCGCCCGAAGTATATTCATTTACGATGGCGAAGGTAGGGGAGGTGATAACATCCTCTACGCCCAGCTCTTCGCAGATAGCCTTGATGAATGTGGTCTTGCCAGTACCCATCTTGCCGTAGAAGGCGAATACTTTGCTGTTTCCCATGTTGGCCAAGAATTCCTTGGCTGCAACATGGATGTTGTCTAATGAGTCAATTTTGATCTTCATTGTTTGTTTTTATTTAAATTCTTACAGTTCAATTCTTCACTCTTCACTCTTCCCTCTTCACTCTCCCTTATCCTCTCTTTCTAGGTTTCAGCGTGATGAGCGGGATGAGCATTTCTTCCATCGAAATGCCTCCGTGCTGAAAGGTGTCTTTGTAGTAGGACACGTAGTAATTGTAATTGTTAGGATAGGCAAAGAAGCTGTCGCCGAAGGCAAATACATACGATGTACTTAAGTTGGGCGCAGGGAGCTGTGCCTTATGTGGCTCTTTGATGGCAAATACCTCCTTGGCGTTGTAGGCAAGATTTTTGCCAAGCTTGTAGCGAAGGTTGGTATTGGTGTTGCGGTCGCCTATTATCTTGATAGGCTTAGAGGCACGGATGCTACCATGATCGGTGGTGATGATGATATTGAAATCGCTCTGTGCCAATCGCTTGAAGAGATCGGAGAGGACGGAGTGGCGGAGCCAACTCTGCGTAATGCTGCGATAGGCACTCTCGTCGTTGGCCAGTTCGCGTACCATCTTCGATTCCGTACGGGCATGGGAGAGCATGTCGATGAAGTTGACTACCAACACGTTGAGGTCGTTGTTCTTGCATTCATTGTAGTGCTCCAGGAAGCGGTCGGCACCCGTAGAGTCGTTTACCTTGTGGTAGCTAAAGCTATAGTGCTTGCGAAAACGGTCTAGCTGGGTCTGGATGAGCGACTCCTCGTTGAGGTTCTTGCCTTCATCTTCGTCTTCGTCTACCCATAGCTCTGGAAACATTTCTGCTATCTTGTTGGGCATCAGTCCGCTGAAGATGGCATTGCGGGCATATTGCGTAGCTGTAGGCAGAATGCTCATATACATATCCTCGTTGATGTCGAAGAGGTCGCCGATGTCTTGCGCCAGCATCTTCCATTGGTCGTAGCGGAAGTTGTCGATGACGATGAGAAATACTTTCTCTCCTCTGTCTATCATAGGGAATATCTTCGACTTGAAGATGTCTGGACTCATTAAGGGTTTGTTTTCTATCTGCTTGCCTATGTTCTTGGGGTCTACCCAATTCAGATAGTTTTTGGCGATGTACTTGGCAAAGCCATTGTTGGCTTCTTCCTTCTGCATGGTAAGCATTTCGGTCATCGAACTGTCGGTATCGCTCAGCTCCAGTTCCCATTTTACCAGTCGCTTGTATATCTCCATCCAGTCTGCCACGTTTCGGCAGTCCATCATCTGCATGGCTATCTGCTGATAGTCTTGCTGGTATCCGCTCTGTGTTACCTCGGTTACGATGTCGCGGTGGTGAATGTTTTTCTTGAGTGTCAGGAGTATCTGGCTAGGGTTCACTGGTTTGATGAGGTAGTCGGCTATCTTGGAACCGATGGCTTGGTCCATAATGTTCTCCTCTTCGCTCTTGGTGCACATCACGACAGGGGTGGCTGGCTGTATGTCCTTGATCTGCTGCAAGGTTTCCAGTCCGCAGAGTCCTGGCATCATTTCATCAAGGAGAATGAGGTCGAAGGTTTGCCTTCGGCATTGGTCGATGGCATCCGTACCATTGCTTACCGTGATGACTTGATAGCCTTTCTTCTCCAAGAAGATGAGGTGGGCCTTCAGTAGCTCTATCTCATCGTCTACCCATAGTAATAATCCGTTGCTCATATATTTCCTTTTCCTTTTATTTATATATCATTTGTGGCGTTAGAATCCATCCAGGTCGTAATACTCGTCTTCCAATTCTTTCGAATAATCGGTTTCTGAGTCTTCGAAATAGATGCCTGTTCCATTGTCTTCTTCTTGCTTTTTTTCTTGTAAGTCAAACTCCTGTTCCGTCGGTTGTTCATCATTTGTTTCGGGTGTTGCCGGTAGTGTAATGGTGTCTTCTGTTGACGGCTCGTTTGATGTCGGCTCACTGTTTGTCCCTTCTGCCGTTTGTTTGATAGCATCCTCTGTTTCTTTCATTTCTACCTCTGGTTCGTAAAGCAAAATCTCCTTTTTGATTTTCAATGGAGCAAAATGCTTCGTATAGAACTTTTCGTAGTCATCGTATGAGAGGTAGGTGCCCAACAGCTCCATGTTGCTTTGGCTGATGACGAATGCTCTTGCTTTGGTGAGCAGTCGGGTAATGTTGGGCTGCTGATATACGGCATTGGCGTATTGGCGGGCTTCATCGTAATTGCGGAATCCGGTAATCACCATGCGTTGCAAGCCTTGTACTTCTTCGATGTTGATGTCGAAGTTTCTTGCCATGTAAGAGGTAAAATTGTACTTGGCTATCTCGAAGAGGAGTTGGTTGGCGTTTACGGAATCAGGTGCATAGGCGAGCATGAAGACAAAGTCGCTGTTACGGTCTGCTACAAAGCCTTTCTGCTGGGTGCTGTCTTTGTCGTTGAGCACCTCACTGCGTCTTGACCATACATCGCTCAGGTCAAACTTGCCGCCATATAGTTTCTTGCCGGCGTTGACACCATTTACAATCATTCCTGCCATTTCGCTGATGCGACTGTCAGGATACTTCTCTATCACCGTTTGGAGGTCGGCTATGCATTCCTTGACCTCTCCGTCGTTGAGTTTGCTCAGTCCGCCGATGAAGAGGAACTTATCACGGTTGGCTCCTAGCGGAAACCTTTTTTCGGAGATGGCGGCATTGGTCTTCACCTCTTGATACCTATTCTCTTGGAAAGCCTGATAGGTTACGGTATATAGAGAGTCTTCCAGATGTACGCCCACTTTGGCATTCTCCATGTAGTATGGGTCGGTAAGGAGGGTAGTCCATTGACTCTCAGGATAGCCTTTCTTCAGCCTTTCTATATAGGTGGCAGCTATCGCCGATTCGTTCTTTCTGGAGTACAACAGGTATAGGTGATAGTAGGCATCATCCAGATGTTCGTAATCGGGATAGTAGTCTGCCAGTCTGCGTAAGGCAGTCTCGCTTAGCGAGAGGTTGTCGAGCTTGTCTTTGAAGATGACGCCCGAATGGAATAGTCCGTCTTTTAATATCTTGTTGCTTTCTGCCACTTGTTCTGGGGTAAAAGGTATCTGGGCTAGATAGTACTCTCGCTTATGTGGATCGTTGACAGCACTGTCTGCCACCTGTTTTGCAGAATCTTCCTGGGCTGCAGCCAGTGCCAAGGAGTCGCGCAGTTCATCGGTCATCTCTTCTGCCCCCATAGCCGATGTTACTACGGTCTTGTTGATGCGTTGCCAGTTGTCCACATTTTCACGCTTTCCCCAGAGCTTTTGGAATTGTGCTTTACCTTGGCTCACTGTGATGGGCGAATAGAAGTACCATTGCCCACTGCTCTGTCCACTGGTGTTGGAGGTGGTGGTGTTGCGGTTCTTGTTGGTAGTATTGGAGTTGTTTCCGATGTTGCCATTTCCATTGGTCGTTCTCTGTGCCGCCTCTTCCTCCGCCTTTCGGTTACGTTCTTCTTTCTCTTTTTTCTTCAGGTTGGCGATTACTTGGTCGATGGCTGCGTTTCTGTCCTTCTCGCTCATTTTGGCCAGTGCTTGCAGGGAGTCTTGTAAGTTTACGGCATCCGTGTAAGGCACCAGTTCATCGAGCACCTTCGAACGGTCGGAAAGTTGTTGGTAATCTTTGCGGTCTTTGTCGAGCAGACCAATCGCTTCGCCATAACATCTTTTGGCATCCGAGTATTTGGCTCGTTGCCAGTAGAGGTCGCCTAGGTGTAGCAGGAGTACACCTTTCTCGATACCATTGCGAGTAGCCTTCTGGTTGCCTTTCTCGTAGGCTGCGATAGCCTGCAAAGTATCTTTCTGATTGAGGTAAATGTTGCCGATGGCATAGTATACCTGGTCTAGGTATTCCTTGTTGTTGTCGGATGCCGCCATTCGTCTGAGCTTGCTTATCATCTTCTTGCTGTTGTCTTTCGCCATCACCTCGCTCATCGAGATGTGGGCATTAAACTCCAGTTCGTAAGGTGGGTTTAAGCGGATGACGTGCTTGAAAGCCTTGTATGCCTCCTGTCGTTGGCCGATGGAAGCCTGTAATTGCCCCATGATGTACCATTCGCGTGCTTTCTGCTTACGTCGCATCTCGTGTGAGATTACTTTTCTCAGATATGGGATGGCTTGGGCTGCTTCGCCCTTGTGGATATAGTAATCTGCCAAGGTGTAGTCCCATTCCTTTTGTGCACGCCAGTGGATAGAGTCTCGTTGTATATTGCGGATGACATCTTCTGCATCATACAGCCAGTCTTGTTCGATGTAACACTTGGCCAGCCAGGCTCTAGCCTTGCCATAGATGGCTGGTTGGGTGTCGTAGAGGCGACTCATATAAGAAAAGGTGGAGGCTGCTCCCTCGAAGTCTCCCTTGTGGAATTGGGAACGTCCCATGAGCATCCATGCCTTCCATAGGAATGGGTTGTATTCTCTACGGTTCAGCCATTCTATGTCTTTGGCTGTCTTGCGGCGATTTTTCGTCCATTCAGGGCGACGCTTGATGCTATGCTGATGGATGGCTTTCTCGCTTTTCTCGATGGCACGGTCGTAATAGGCCTTGCCTAGCTCTTTGCTGTTCTTGTTGCTCACGGTATAGAGGGGTAGCATCTCCGTGTAGTTGTCTTTGTTGCCATTCTCTTTTTCCAACGAACCGTCTATATAGGCAAGTGTACCATTATAGTAGGTGTTGTATTTGGCATTGAAGGCATGCCACCATCTGCTCTGCGCAGTATTTTTCTGCGTAGAGCATCCTATGAGGGCTGTTGACACAATGGTCAAGATGAAGACCCAAAAGAGATATGTATGTTGGCGATGCTTCATGTGTCTTACTGAATAGGGGTGAACTTATGCGAGAGTGGTATGGTATTGTTCTTTTTGCACTAATACCTTGATGATCTTAGCGATGGCGAAGATGATGATACTTGTAAAGATGATGGTGGCCCCCGATGGTACATTGAGCAGATAACTGATGTATAGCCCCAGAATGCAATCTACCCATCCCAGTATGATGCTCATCCATATCATTCGTTTGTAACTATAGGTAAAGAGGTTGGCTGTCATCTGCGGAATGGTGAGCAAACTTAAGGCGAGTACGATGCCTACCATTTTGAGTGTTGCCACGATGGTCATGGCGATGAGTGTCATCATCACATATTCCAAAACCGTTACCGGGAGATGCTGCGAACGGGCAAAGGTGCTGTCGAAGGCGATACTTTGGATAGGGCGGAGCAAGCAAGTAAACAAACATACTACTACTAGGGTGAGTCCTGCCAGTATCCATAGGTCCAGGCTGTCGATGGCAAGTATGCTGCCGAAGAGAAATGATGGGAGGTCGGGCATGAATCCAGGAGTCAAGAAACAGCAAATGATGCCCACGCTCATGCCCAGTGTCCAAAACATGGCGATGGCAGAGTCTTTTCTCACATCTTTCTTTTGGGAAACCCATTGTACGCCGAAGGCACTCAGTATGGCAAATACCATAGCCGAAAGGATAGGATTGATTCCTGCGAATACACCAATGCCTATGCCGCCAAAGGAGGCATGGGTAATGCCTCCGCTGATGAATACCAAACGGCGAGTAACTATGTAAGTTCCGATAAAACCACATAGGATGCTTGCCAAAAAGGCTCCCAGCAGGGCGTTCTGAAAAAAAGTATATTGTAGTATCTCCATTTTTTTTCTTATTCTTCGTTCTTCACTCTTCCCTCTTCACTCTTCACTCTTCACTCTTCACTCTTCACTCTTCCCTCTTCCCTCTTCACTCAAGAACCCTATGACTTCATCCTTGAGTTGGTTGGGTAGGTTGATGCCTCTTAATATGAGGCTTCTGTTCCAACCTGCCACTTCGGAGGGTTGCATGGTATAGAGTACTTCAGAGAATTCTTCCGCTTCTTCGTCGGTGTAGTCTCCTGCGTCGCGTCCTTTGAATCGGTCTAGTTCCTCGTCATCGTAGTATTCTATCTCCTTGGTGGCAGCCTCCATCAGGCACTCTTGCTCGCACTTGGTATTTTCGCCATTGCACGTGTTGCACGAAATACCTTCTTTCAGAGGCTCCTCATCCTCTCCTTTGCGATGAGAGATATATCCAAACAGGGCAGATACAAGACCTAATGCCATCAATGCTATTATTAAATATACCATGTTTCTTCACTCTTCGTTCTTCACTCTTCACTCTTCACTTATCTCAAATCCCACCTGCCTCAAGTTTTCCCAAAAGTGGGGGTATGACTTGGAAACAACTTCTGGGTCATTGATCTCGATTTGAGGGAACTTAAAGGCGAGTGGTGCGAAAGCCATCGCCATACGATGGTCTTCGTAAGTGTCGATAGGTTCGTTTGTCGGCTCGCAGGTCTCGCCATCCCAGATAAGGGTATTGTTGTTTTCGTCTCGAATAACGTACCCCACCTTCTTCAGTTCTTTCTTCAATGCCTCAATGCGGTCGGTCTCCTTGATCTTAAGACTTGCCAATCCAGTAAACTTGAATCTCACTCCCAATGCGCAGCAAGTTACGACGATGGTCTGTGCCAAGTCTGGCGAACCCGTAAAGTCGTAATCGAAGCGAGGCAAAAGGCAGCGGTGTGCTTTTAGGGTAACATTCGAGATGCAGTCTCTATCTGCAAAATCGCTCTTCACTCCGAGTAAACTGAAGATGTATTTTACTACAGAGTCGCCTTGCTTGGAGCAGTCCATGAGGCCTTCGAGCTTGATTTGCGAATCTGGGTTTGCATTGAGGGCCATCATCTCGTACCAGTAGGAGGATGCGCTCCAGTCGTTTTCTATCTGATAGCTTGTCTCCTTGTATGGTTGGGGCTTTACGGTGATGGTATCTACATCAGTCCATTCGGCATCGGCTCCATATTCTTTCATCGTCCATAGTGTAAGGTCGATGTAAGGGCGGGAGGCAATCTCGCCAGTCAGTTTCAGTTCCAGTCCATTCTTCAGAATAGGGCCAGTCATGAGCAGGGCGGATATATATTGCGAACTGATGTTGCCTACTACTTCCAAATGTCCGCCATCCAATGGCTTTCCCTTGATGTGGAGTGGAGGATAGCCTTCTTTCCCTTCGTAAGTGATGTCTGCTCCCAGGTAGCGCAAGGCATCTACCAATACTTTGATAGGCCGGTTCTTCATTCTCTCCGTTCCTGTGATGGTGTGCTCGCCCGATGTGGTGGCAAGATAAGCGGTCATGAATCGCATTGCCGTGCCTGCAGCCTTGATGTTGATGACTTCGGGCATTGTTTCCATGGCGGCAATGATGACTTCTGTGTCATCGCAATCGCTGAGGTTATTGGGCTTGGTATGGCTTCCTGCCATGGCATTGATAACCAAGGCACGGTTGCTGATGCTCTTGGAAGCTGGTAGGTTGATACTTGCGGTGAGTTGGCTTGGAGCCTTGATGGTATATTTCATTTGGTGTTTGTTTCTAATGTTTTATTTCTTGGTGGTTCTTGCTTCAGAGAGGACGATGGGTAAGTCGAGTATGACTCCTTGCGGAACTTCTAGTGCTCGGGTAGAGGTCCTGTCGTATTTAGGACCTGGAATGAGCGGAGCGTAGTAGAGTACTTGGCGCATTCTATTCTTCTGTTCTGGAGTAAAACGCATGTTGAGGCAAGCGCTATAGTCCATGAAGTTGTCTGCATTCCATTCTTTCCCTTGGCTGTTGGAACGTTTGATGACATCTCTCAGCGTATATTTTTTATCTCTGTGCTCCTTTAGAAAATCGCTGAGCCACGTGAGATATTCTTTTCTGTTGTAACTTGGCGTATCGGTGCAGTAGTCTGTGTCATTGTCGTTGTCTGCGGTCTCGGTTTCGTCCTTGTTCTTGCTTTCTGCAAATACATGGTGAAGCCCAAGGTAGTGCCCTAGCTCATGAGCCAGTGTGGCATTAGGGTCAACGCTGTTGTATGTATAGTTGGTCTTGTCTTTGTCTGTAGTATATCGGGTGCCCTCGTATTTCTGGTGGATGTACTTCGAATTGATGGAGACGCAATATGCAAATGACAAGTTCTCCTTTTTCATGGGATAGTATCTGCTTGTTTGCAATCCTTCCAGTTGGGGATAATCGCCTACTTTATAGGGCAAGTTGCTGATACCTAATGTGGTTTCTGTCTTGCTTGTTTCTGAGAATTTGAATATCATCACGTTGATATAGTCATTTGGCTCCCAGATGTATTTTTGGTATTTCTTCGTTTTGTCGTTCATGAATGTTTTGCAGTCTATAGAGTCGGCTGCATCGGGGTATGGGATATATTCCACTCCTGGCGTAGTCAGGGTGTTTCCAGCTTCATCCTTTTTCGCCAACTCGAACTGAATATGGATGTTTTCGCTGGCTATTGTATCCAGGTTTTTGTTGTATACATTTCCTTGGTATAGCTCGTTTACGTTAGACAAAATGGCCTTCAGTCTTTCATAGGGGATATACTGGGCCGTATCTGTGGCATCCTTGTAGAATACATGGAAGATGACGGGCAGGTGATATGTGTAGTTGTCCCCTGTAATGCTATCATTGTCTCGGTCTTGTCCGTCTGGAGTTACGACGGGACTGTCGATGGATATTTCTTTATCTTTACAAGATAGGAGACTGAGGGCACACAAGATAACAATTAACCAATTTGAATGTTTCATATGCGTACATTAATTAATATATTTACTGCAAAAGTACAAAATAAATGGAATATAGCGCAGAAAAGTGATAAAAAAGTTTCAGAATCCTTAGTTTTTTCTTTTACCTACCCTTACTTATGTGTGTAGCGTATCTTTCAAAATGTAAACTCAGTGGGTGTAATTTGATGTATTCTTGCGATTTGTCTCTGTAAAAATGAAAGAAAATAGTGTTTGGTGTGTCAAATTGATAATTTGTGTGCGCTTTCAATTAGAAACTAAAAGTGCCTGAAAAAATATGATAAAATAGCGTTAAGGAATAGTTCAAAATTGCGAAAAACACATTATCTTTGCATCAGAAAAAATAAATAACAACAACCTAAAAATTAAAATTATGAAACGAGTTATATTATTCTCATTGATGGCTTTGATGACCGTAGCTGCTTTCGGTCGTAAGCACGTAGAGAACGCAACAGTAGTAGCAGACACTATTTTCTATGCAGAAAATATGAGCAATGTAGCTAGTGCTGAACAAGCTAGTTATTACAGACTGCTGATGACTACAGGCACTGGCATCAATAAGAAAGATGTTTTCCAAGACTTCTATATGAACGGCAACCTCCGTGCTGAGGGCGGATATAGTTTCATCGACCTGGGCAACGACCGTAATACGGTGTTCAATGGCGAAGTTACTACCTACTATAAGAACGGTAAGGAAAAATGGCACGGCAAGTACGTGAATGGCAAGCGTGAGGGCTATTTCACATTGCAGCTTCGTGAGGGTGGTGTGGCTGTAGTACAGTTCAAGAATGGTAAGTCAGTTCACGACTACTTCATGGTAACTTACAGCGACGGTACATCTGAGAAGAGAAATCTCTCTGAAATCAAGCAGTTCATGTAAGGATAAGTTACACTTCGTGTAATTCTCAAACAGATAAAATCTCTCTTATATAATAAAAATTTTATGTTGATATGACCATATGGGGATGGCTTCCGAGAGGAAGGTACATCCCCATTTTGTGTGTAATACGATAAAGGCTAGCAGATATTAGATATTCTGCTAGCCTTTACTATGTCTTTATTCGAAACGGATGTCTACTTCCACAGGACAATGATCGCTACCCATGATCTCTGTATGTATCTTTGCCTCTGCTATCTGGTCCTTGATACTATCGGAAACCAAGAAATAGTCGATGCGCCAACCGGCATTCTTCTCTCTTGCCTTAAATCGGTAAGACCACCACGAATAGGTAACTTCTTGAGGATGCAGGTAACGGAAGCTGTCTGTGAAACCATCATTCAACAGAACTGTCATCTTCTCGCGTTCCTCGTCTGTGAATCCTGCGTTGCGGCGATTGCTCTTCGGATTCTTGATGTCTATCTCCTCGTGGGCTACGTTGAGGTCGCCACAAATCACCACTGGTTTCTTGGCATCCAATGCCTTCAGAAACTTGCGGAAGTCGTCTTCCCAAGTCATTCGGTAGTCGAGACGTTTCAGTTCGGTCTGCGAGTTAGGGGTATAGCATGTTACGAGATAGAAGTTGTCATACTCCAAGGTGATGATTCTGCCCTCGTGGTCGTGCTCTTCCACGCCCATGCCATAGCTTACGCTTAGTGGCTTGTGTCTGGTATAGATGGCAGTGCCTGAATAGCCCTTTTTCTCTGCATAGTTCCAGTAGCTTTCGTATCCTTCAAAGTTGAGGTCTAGTTGACCTTCCTGCATCTTAGTTTCCTGCAGGCAGAAGAAATCGGCATCGAGCGCCTTGAACTGGTTCTCGAAATCCTTGTTTACGACGGCTCGTAAGCCATTTACGTTCCAAGATATAAACTTTAGCTCCATTAGATTCTCTTGCTTTCGCCTCTGAGGAGGCTCATGAATTCTTGTCTGGTATTCAAAGACTTGAATACACCGCTGTAATCACTCGTAGTGGTGATGGAGCCTTGTTTCTCCACACCTCTCATCTGCATGCACATGTGCTTAGCCTCTATCACGACCATTACGCCCTGAGGATTCAAGGTTTCCTGAATGCAGTCCTTGATTTGTTGGGTGAGCCGTTCCTGTACCTGCAGCCGATGGCTGTAGATGTCTACTACACGGGCTATCTTGCTCAGACCCGTAATCTTGCCGTTGGGGATGTAGGCCACATGTACCTTGCCATAGAATGGCAAAATATGGTGCTCGCACATCGAGTAGAAGTCGATGTCCTTTACGATGACCATCTGGTCGTATTTCTCTTCGAACAGAGCATCGGTCAACACCTTGTGAGGGTCTTGGGTGTAGCCGCGGGTCAGTATCTGCATGGCCTTGGCCACCCGCATCGGTGTCTTTTCCAATCCCTCGCGCTCTGGGTCTTCGCCTAAGAGTTTGAGTACTTCCTTATAATGTCCTGCAAGTTCGTCTAGTCCCTCGCGAAATTCTGTTTCTGGATTCATCTTTTTTTATTCTTTAGTATTGCACGCTGATTTGTCCTTTCACGAGGCAAGCTTGCTTGTAACCCATTGCCTTTACCTTTGCCAGCATCTTCTGGGCTTCGTTGAGGTTACGGAAGTTGCCCATGCGACAAATCCATCGTGGTGAGTAGAAATGTACGTAGACTGGCTGGTCTGGGAAGCTCATCTTCAGGGCATTTCCTGTTTGTTCCGCCTTCATGCGGTCGTTGCGAGAGTTGCCTCCAGCGTATGCCTGTACTCTATATCCTGGTACCTTGTAGCTCTTGCGCATCACCTTTTTGCGCATGTCCACTACTGGTGTCTCATTTTCTTGTTTGTTGCTATCAGACTTGGCTGTAGCGTTGTTATGCTGAGTCTCTGTTGTCTTGTGCTGAGTCTCTGTTGTCTTGTGTTGAGTCTCTGTAGTCTTATGTTGAACCTCGCTCTTGTGCTGGGGTTCTACGGTTTTGTTGTCTTGTGGTGTAGTCTTAGTAGTCGTTTTGTTATCTTGTGGCGCAGTCGCCTTTCCGTTCACCAATTCGTCGATAGCCTTGCTTTGGTGCACGGTTACAGTGCCCAATCCTGGTGCCTTTTGCTGGATATGGTCCAGATACTTTTGAGCTTGACACGTCACAGACGAACTGAGAATGATGAACAGTGTGATGACGAATTGTTTCATGATGTTATATAAATAATGTATATATTGGGTTGTTTAAGAAAATAGGAGAAGGGATGCTCTTCCATGTAGTGAAAGAGTATCCCCCTCGAAATATCCTTTAGATTACTTGTTCCAAGCGTCGATGATACCCTTGAAGTCAGCAGCCTTCAGAGATGCTCCACCGATCAAACCGCCGTCGATGTCTGGCTTAGCGAAGAGCTCAGGAGCATTGCTAGCCTTGCAGCTACCACCATAAAGGATGGAGGTGTTGTCTGCAGCCTCTGCACCATAAACCTCAGCTACGCAAGAACGAATGTAAGCGTGGATTTCCTCAGCCTGCTCTGCTGTAGCAGTCTTGCCTGTACCGATGGCCCAGATTGGCTCATAAGCGATGATGATGTTCTTCCAAGCCTCTGCATCGAGGTGGAATACAGAACCAGCAAGCTCTGCCTTTACTACCTCGTTCTGCTTGTTAGCCTCACGCTGCTCCAATGACTCGCCGATGCAGAAGATTACCTTCAAACCGTTAGCCAATGCCAACTCTACCTTCTCCTTCAAGATCTCTGGAGTCTCGTTGTAGTACTCGCGGCGCTCTGAGTGACCGAGGATAACGTACTCAGCACCTGTAGACTTTACCATCTCTGCTGAAACCTCACCAGTGTAAGCACCTGAAGTGTGGTTAGCGCAGTTCTCAGCAGAGAGCTGGATGCAGCTACCCTTGATAACCTCAGCTACAGAAGCCAAGTGGATGAATGGAGTGCCGATGATAACATCGCAGTTAGGGTTCTTTACTACCTCTGTGAGTTCCTTAGCGAGAGCTACACCTTCCTGCAGGTTCTTGTTCATTTTCCAGTTGCCTGCTACGATTTTCTTTCTCATTTTACTTTTCTTTTTAAAAGTTGATAATATTTTGTTTGAATTCTCTTTCCTTCTTACCCATGCGCCCCATGCCCAGAGGCGGTCTGCCAAGGTGAGTAATGCCAGCGGGATGACAAACCATCCTACAATGGTGGCTATCTTCTTGGCTGCGCTTATCTTAGGTGCTTTGCCTATGTTCGATTCTGCCAGTGGCTTGCCGTCGCTGAAGTCGGGCAAGTCGTTGTGGCTCCATTTCTGTATGATGGTGCCATCTTTCAGCAGCAGGAGCCCTGGATTGCTGCGTATCACGGTCTTCAGTGTGGTTTCATCTGTAGTATAGAATGGGTATTCTGCTCCCGTGATGTCTTGCCAATGCTTGATGGCTTGCACGTCGCTCGCTGTGAGGCAGAGAAACTTGTAGCCATGGTCGTTGGCATACTCGTATATCTCGTCGATGGTACCGAAGTTGCTGTCATCTGCATGTTCCAGATGGGGAGATACCAGAAGGAATGTATAACCCTTGGCATGTATCACCTCTTGGGTGATGTCTTCGCCGGTCTGTGTGTCCTCGATACTAAAGTCGTGGATAGGGGGGATGTATCCTTCTTCTGTCTGTACGGTCTTACTGTCGATAAACTTCCATGTGGAGTCGGGGTAGTTGTCGAGTGTAAACTCTTTTCTCTCTCCATTCTTCTCCAGGATGAAAGTGGTGTCAAACTTCGGTTGCTTAGCTCCCTTGGGTATCTCCATGCCCTTGGCGATGTTGGTGCCGATATGATAGGGACGGAAATCGAATTGGGGTAGATACCAAAGGCTCCAAAGACTCATGACGATGGAGTAGAGGAAGGTGAAGTTGATAACTATCCACTGTGTAGGCTTTGATATCAGTATAGGCATTTCCAGTGGCTTCTTCCAGAGCAGGATGGCAATGGCGAGCAAAATGATGTTCTTGCCAAAAGTTTCTCCGTTGCTCAGTATAATGGCGTCGCCGAAGCAACCGCAGTCTTTCACAGGGTCGGCAATGACTATCCAAAGCGTAATGAGCGTCATCACACTCATTACTGCCAGGGCGATCTTGCTTACCAGTCTTCTGCGGATGGCAAACAGAAGGAATATACCGATGGCAAATTCGCAGGTAGCGAGCAGTATTGATATGCCCAGGGTTGCCCAAGTGGGGACGAACGCGTCCAGGTGTAAAGCCTCCAGATAGTCGGTAATCTTGTATTGCGTACCCAATGGGTCTATGACCTTCACAAATCCTGAGAATATGAAGGTTAGAGCCATGAGTAGCCGTCCGACATTCACGGCTACCTTGGTCATCATATGTGTTGTCTTTCCTTTCACTGAAACTCCTAACTCTTAACTTTTTAACTCCTCACTCATCTTAATCGCCCCGAATACGGCGTAGTTGATGATGTCCATGTAGTTGGCATCGATACCTTCCGATACGAGGGTAGCTCCTGCAATGTCCTCTATCTCTTTTACGCGCTGTAACTTGGTGAGGATGAAGTCGGTATAGCTGCTCACTCTCATCGAGCGCCACGCCTCGTCATAGTCGTGGTTTTTCTTGAGCATCAGCTCCAGTGCCTCTTGCGCATGCTGGTCGTAGAGTGCCATCGCCTCTTCTGGAGTCATGTCTACCTCATCCACAAAACCCTTTTCGAGCTGAATGAGTCCCACGATGCCATAATTGATGAGGGCGACAAATTCTGGACGGATGCCTTCGCCCACCAAAGATTCCTTTTTGATTTCGAGCGAGCGGATACGCTTCGCCTTGATATAGAGTTGGTCGGTTAGCGATGAAGGGCGCAAGATTCTCCAAGAAGCTCCGTAATCATGGAGTTTCTTTTGGAATAAAGTCCTACACTCGGTCATAACCGTCTTAAACTGCTGCTCTGTTTTTGCTAAATCTGCCATATTGATTTCGAAATTCGCTGCAAAATTACGCATTTCTTATGAATTAGCCAAATATTTTTGGCAATTACATCATCTATTTCAAATATTTAGGTTATCATTGGCTGGTAGATACAATAAATTCCACATTCCTCCGTTTACATATTATTTAATAGATATAAACTAAGAAAAAATTATGATAGAATACATACATGGTGACTTGACGGAATTGACCCCAGCAATGGCTGTAGTGGAGACGGCTGGAGTGGGGTATGGCCTCAATATCTCACTCAATACATATACGGCCATTCAGGGTAAACAGGAAGTGAAACTTTACGTGCACGAAGTATTGGTGGCTGGTGGAAGAGATGACTCTTTCACCCTTTTTGGCTTTGCTACCAAGCAGGAACGTGAACTCTATAGACTGCTCATCACGGTGTCGGGCGTAGGAGGAAATACGGCTAGAATGATCCTTTCCTCGCTGTCGCCCAGTGAACTCTTCCATGTTATCTCCTCCGGCAACGACAAAATGCTGAAGGGTGTAAAGGGCATCGGACTGAAGACAGCGCAGCGCATCATCATCGACTTGAAAGACAAAATCGTAAGCTTGGGCATTGCTGACGAGTTGCCTGCCAATGGTGGTAATGTTGTGCTGGTAAACAACGATATCAAGGAAGAGGCTGTCAGTGCCCTTACCATGCTCGGGTTCTCGCCAGCTCCATCTGCCAAGGTCGTAGTAGATATACTCAAGGCGCAACCAGACCTGCCTGTGGAGCAAGTGGTGAAACTAGCACTGAAGCAAATCAAGTAGATAACGGGGGAGAAGTAGCGCGTGAAAAATAATTCTTTTTTGAAAAGTTAGATGAGACAGAGAATCTTTCATTTGTTAGTGGCTTGGCTGATGGTTTCCGCTTTCGGCTATGCGCTTTCTTTGTCTTATTTACAGCACGATGTAACGCAGAGAAAAGCTGGTAAGCCACAGGTAGATACACGCAAAACAGCATCGCAAGATGATACAAGGAAAGGAAAAGACAAGGCTGCAAAAGGCAGTGTCTCTTCCCAACCAGTGCTTGTGGAAGAGGATACCATCCCCGACTCGTTGTTGCATCCTCGCTGGCAAATCCAGCGTACACAACCTTGGTCTCTGAGCGACCTCTACCAGAGTCCGCTCGACTTGAAACGTCCAGAGGCCCTGCAGTATCAGGTGGAGTACAATGACACCCTTAATCGCTATATCATAGGCAACCGCATGGGAAACGTGTGGCTGTCGGCTCCTATCATGCTTACACCACAGGAGTATATGACATGGACTGAGATGCAGCAGCGCAATGCTTACTTCCGCAAACAAAACGACCAGATATTCCAGGCGAAAGGCAAGGAGAAATTCGACTTTTCCGACATGCACTTCGACCTGGGACCTGCGGAAAAGATATTCGGTCCGGGCGGTATTCGCGTAAAGACACAAGGTAGTGCCGAACTCAAGTTTGGTGTCAATAAGAAGAGCATCGACAATCCCTCTCTGCCCATCCGCAATCGAAAGACGACGATGATGGACTTCGATGAGAAAATCAATCTCAACGTAAATGGCAAGGTGGGCGACAAGGTAAACATGAACCTCAACTACAACACCGATGCCACCTTCGACTATGATGCCCAAAACATGAAGCTCAAGTATGACGGAAAGGAGGATGAAATCATCAAGCTAGTGGAGGCAGGTAATGTATCTTTTCCTAGCAACTCTTCGCTCATCAAGGGGGCTAGCAGCCTCTTCGGTATCAGAACCGACATGCAGTTTGGCAAGCTCAAGCTCCAAATGGTGGCCTCGCAGAAAAAGTCGGCGAGCAAGAGCGTCTCGTCCAAGGGCGGTGTACAACTCACTCCCTTTGAAATCGACGTGGCTGACTACGAAGAAAACCGTCACTTCTTCCTCTCCCGATATTTCCGCAATCATTATGACGGATGGATGCAGAAGTTGCCTAACCTAGTGACGGGCATCACTATCAACCGTGTGGAAATCTGGGTAACCAATAAGACGGGTAGTACTACCAATACGAGAAATATCGTGGCTCTTACCGACCTTGGCGAAATCTCCAAGTTGAGCAACCCCATGTGGGCTGCCAGCGGTTTTGTACCCAGCAATCAGGCTAATACCGAGTATGCTGCGATGACAGGTCAGTTTGCTGCCGCCCGCGACATCGACCAGGCTGCCGCTACCCTGGAAGGTGGCGGACTGGTAGGCGGCGCTGACTTCGAAAAACTGGAGAGTGCACGCCTGCTCAATTCAACCGAATACACCGTAAATACGGCACTTGGCTATATCTCCCTGAAGAGCGGACTGCAGACCGACCAAGTGCTGGCCGTAGCATACGAGTACACATCGGGCGGTGTAACCTATCAAGTAGGTGAGTTCGCCTCCGATATCAGCGATACCAAACAAGCACTCTTCGTCAAGTCGCTGAAAAACACCAGTTGCAATCCGCAGCAAGGTAACTGGGACTTGATGATGAAAAATGTGTATTATCTCGCTTCTACCGTAGAGAAAGAGAAGTTCCGTCTCGACGTGAAGTATCAGAGCGATACCACAGGCGTATATCTTTCCTACATTCCTGAGCAGCAGGTAAAGAGTCTGCCTATCATCCGTGTGCTCGGTGCCGACAGACTGGACAACAACAATAAGGCACACAGCAATGGCTACTACGACTATGTGGAGGGCTATACGGTGTCTAACGGACGTGTTTTTATCCCTAAAGTAGAGCCGTTTGGTAGCTACATGTACGACTACTTGGTGAAAAACGGTGTGGCAGCAGAACAGGCGGAGAAATACGCCTTCACCGAACTCTATGACAGTACGAAGACCGTGGCGAAGCAGATAGCCGAGAAAAACAAGTATCAGTTGGTGGGACAATACAAGGGATCGTCGGCCAATGTCATCAGTCTTGGCGCTTACAATGTGCCGCAAGGCTCGGTGCTCGTTACCGCAGGAGGAGTCACGCTGCAAGAGGGTAGCGACTACTCTGTAGACTATAGTGCCGGCGAAGTAACCATCCTCAACCAAAGCATCATAGATGCCGGTACGGCAGTAAACGTTTCGCTGGAGAGCAATACCGACTATGGACAGACACGCAAGACCATGTTTGGCGTAAACTGGGAGTATGATTTCTCCAAGAACTTCCAACTTAGCGGAACCCTGCAGCATCTTTCCGAGCAAGCCCTCACCACCAAGGTGTCGATGGGTGCAGAGCCTCTGAAGAATACCCTTTGGGGCATAAACCTGAATTGGAAGAAAGAGAGCCAGTGGCTCACCAATATGCTCGACAAGGTGCCGTTCCTGCATGTTACCCAACCCTCCCAGATTTCCTTTACGGGAGAGTTTGCCCAGTTGATAGCGGGCGAGGCTGGCGGTACGCAGGACAATGCCTCCTATATTGACGACTTCGAGGGAACAAAGAATACCATCGACGTGATGACTCCTACCTCCTGGATACTCTCCAGTGTGCCATCACTCAACTTCAAGGACGACTACAATGACAAGACTGGATTGACGAGTGGCTTCCATCGTTCCCGTTTGGCATGGTACACCATAGACCCACTCTTTACCCGTCGTGGCTCTTCGCTGACCCCAGGACACATCAAGAGCGACTTGCAGCAACTCAGTAACCACTACGTGAGGGAAGTCTACACCAAGGAGCTCTTCCCACTGCGCCAGCAGAGCACTTATCAAGGTGCCACCAATACACTGAGTGTGCTCAACTTGGCTTACTATCCCAGCGAGCCAGGTCCTTACAACTTCAATGTGGCAGACCTGCAGTCGGATGGTACACTCAGAAATCCACAAGGTACTTGGGGCGGTATGATGCGCAAGTTGGACACCAACGATTTCGAACAAGCCAACGTCGAGTACATTGAGTTCTGGATGCTCGATCCATTTATCTACTCCCGCGAGCAAGCCGACGCTGCCGATTATGGTGGCGACTTTTACATCAATCTCGGTGAGGTAAGCGAAGACATCCTGCGGGATGGCAAGAAATTCTATGAGAGCGGAATGCCTGTGGATGGCAGCAACAGTTTTACTTATACCCAGTGGGGTAAGATACCTACCCAGAGTACCGTGACCTATGCCTTTGCCACCACCAGTGGCAGTCGTGCCCTGCAGGATGTGGGATTCAATGGTCTTACTGATGCCGAGGAGCAGGAATTCTATAAGAGTGCCTATCTCGACCAGATACAGGGCAAGGTAACCCAGGCCGTATTCGACAGTATCTTCGCCGATCCAGCCCGCGATGACTATCACTACTTCCGCGGTTCAGACTGGGATGAGATGCGTGCACCTATTTTGCTACGTTACAAATACATCAACAACCCTCAGGGCAACTCGCCAGACAGCGAGAGTCGCTCTGAGAGCTACGACACGTCTTATAAGTCTACCCCAGATGTAGAGGATATTAACCAGGACTATACGCTCAATGAGTATGAGAAATACTTCCAATATCATGTGAGCATCCGCCCCGAAGACCTCGTGGTGGGCAGCAACCATATCGTAGACAAGCGAGAATACACCCAGACCTGGAGAGACCAGACCAAGAGCACCGTCACCTGGTATCAGTTCCGTATCCCCGTAGACGAGTTTGATAGCCGCCAGGGCAACATCAACGATTTCTCCAGCATCCGCTTCATGCGAATGTTCCTCACGGGATTCAAGAAACCTATCGTCTTGCGCTTTGGTACACTCGACTTGGTAATGGGCAAGTGGCGTACCTATGACCAGCAGTTGGGTGCCGCATCGGGCGGTACCTTGGAGGCTAGTGCCGTCAATCTGGAGGAGAATGCCGAGAAGACACCTGTCAACTATGTGTTGCCTCCAGGCATTACCCGCGAGCAAGACCCTAGCCAGCCACAGCTTGTGGAAGCCAACGAGCAGGCTCTGAGCCTCGTGGTGAAAGACCTGAGCACTGGCGAATCGAAGGCTGTGTACAAAAACTCCACTCTCGACCTGCGTCAGTACAAGCGCATTCAGATGTTTACCCATGCCAATGCCTTGGAGCAGAACACCACCAATCTGAAGGACAACCAGCTCGCCGTGTTTATACGTCTGGGCAGTGACTATAAAAACAACTACTATGAGTACGAGATTCCGCTGAAGCTTACCGAGCCTCGCAACAATTATAATCGCAACAGCTCTGCCGACCGCAAACTCGTATGGCCCGAAGAAAACATGCTCGATGTGGCACTCAGCGTATTTACCAACCTGAAGAAGGAACGCAACAAGGCTAAGGCGCAAGGTATGGCTTCCTACATGTCTCCATACACTGCATACGATGCCGAGCATCCTAACAACAAGATGACCATTGTGGGAAATCCAAGCCTCGGCGAGGTGAAGACCATGATGATAGGTGTGCGCAATAACTCCAGCGAAATCAAGAGTGGAGAGGTGTGGGTCAACGAACTCCGACTCAAAGAACACAACAACAATGGCGGATGGGCTGCCAATGCCAACCTCAATGTACAACTCTCCGACTTCGGAAGTGTGAATGCTACAGGCCGCTATGTGAGCGAAGGGTTTGGCGGACTGGAGGATGGTGTGGCTAGTCGCTCCACCGACAATTACGGCACATACTCGGTGACCACCTCGCTGGAGATGGGTAAGTTCTTCCCCGACAAGGCAAAGGTAAGCATACCTCTATATTATAGTGTAACCAAGGAGAAAACCTCTCCTAAGTACAATCCGCTGGATACAGATATGGAACTCAAGGATGCCCTCGATGCCACTGCTTCGAAGGCGGAGAGAGACTCCATAGAGAACATCGCCGTGACCAAGGTGACACAGACCAACTTCTCCATCTCCAATGCAAGAGTGGGCATTGCTACCAAGCGTCATCCGATGCCATACGATCCTGCCAACTTCTCCTTCACCTATAGCCACTCTCATCAGTACACCACTGGCGAAACCACAGCCTATGAGCGCAAGGACAACTGGCGAGGAGCCTTAGACTACTCGTGGTCTCCCGTCTATAAGTCATGGGAACCATTTAAGAAACTGAAGAATAAGAGCAAGTGGCTCGACATCCTAAAGCGATTCGGGCTGAACTGGTTGCCACAAAACGTAGCCTTTAATACCGAGATGACTCGCGACTACTATGAGTTGCAGGAACGAGACATGGAGACCCTCATGAGCGGTACGAGCGGTACCGACTCTCAATTGCCAGTCACCTTCAGCGAGCAGTTTCTCTGGAACAGAGAGTTCTCTTTGCGTTGGGACTTGACCAAGAATCTGCACATGAACTTCCAAAGTGCCACCCATGCCCAGATAGAGGAACCGTACACCCCAGTCAACAAGGACCTCTATGCCGATCAATATCATGCCTGGAAAGACTCCGTCTGGACCAGCATCAGGCACTGGGGAGCACCGCTCGATTATAGTCAGACCTTCCAGGCATCCTACAAGGTGCCTATCAATCTGCTGCCAGTCTTCGACTGGGTGAACACCGATGCTTCCTACAGCAGCAGCTACTCTTGGGAGCGAGGTACTGAGGATGAGGACGGCAACTCTTATGGCAATACCATCAACATGCATCGCGAGCTGACGCTGAATGGTAGCTTCAATATGGAGAAACTATATAATCACGTGCCTTTCCTAAAGGCGGCGAACGAGCGTTTCAACCGTACGAAGAGCGCCAGCCAGATTAAGCGAGAGCAGCAAGAGAAAGCCAATAAAAAGAAGGAGGCGGAGCTGGCGAAGCAAAAGGCAAAGGAGCGAGCAGGCAAGAACGAGGCTGAAGGTAAGAATGGCAAGCTTTCTGACATGAAGGAGGGGGATGGCAAAAATGAAAAACTTTCTGCCAAGAACGACCCTAAGAAGGTGCTGCCTAAGAACAAGAAGGCGTTCGAGAAGGAAATCACCCTCTTGCCAGATACGGTATTGAATATTCGTCATGGCAAGAACTCGAAACGACTGGTAGTCTCCGCCAAGACTGAGGATGGCAAGGTGTATCACCTCAAATATAAAAAGGTAGACAATAACCAGATTAAGATCGTATCTAAGGTAGACTCTGCCATGAAGTTGAAACTCACGGTGCTGCCCAAGGAACCGCTCGACAACCAAAATTGGTATAAGGGTCTGCAGTCGGCTGCCCGTGTGGCGATGATGCTTCGCAACGTAAGCTTTAATTACCGCAATAGCTATCAGCTTACTCTCCCTGGCTTCACGCCTAGTGTGGGTGATGCCTTCGGACAGAAAAAGGTGGGCTCAATGGCGCCTGGTCTCGACTTTGCCTTTGGCTTTGTGGATGACAATTATATTGACAAGGCACGCCAGAACGACTGGTTGGTATGTAACGATTCTGTGGCTACACCTGCCACGACCAGCAGAACAGAGAACTGGCAGTTTAGAGCCACCTTGGAGCCTTTCAAAGACTTCAAGATAGATCTCTCAGCTACTCGCACCATGACTACCCAGAAGAGCATACAGTACATGTATGAGGGTACACCTACCACACAGAGCGGAGCTTTCCAGATGACTACCATTTCGCTGAGTACAGCATTCGAGGGGGTGGGCAGTGCCAATAGTGGTTATCATAGCAAGACCTTCGACAAGTTTGTCGCTTCCCTGGAAGGCTATCGCCAAAGAGTAGAGCAGCAGTATGCTGGTACGGTTTACCCTGCTGGTTCGTCACTAAGCGGAGGCAAGTTTGATGCCACTCGTACCCCCGTCAATCAGTACTGCAGCGATGTGATGGTACCTGCCTTCCTCAAGGCTTACACCTCTATGGGCGGCAACTCGCTCTCGGTGTTCCCTGCATTGAGCCGCCTATTGCCCAACTGGACTGTGCGTTACAGTGGACTGGGCAAGTTGGCTTGGTTTCGCAACCACTTCAAGAGTGTTAATATCAATCATAGTTACAAGAGCGTGTTTGCCATCGGTAGCTACAATAGTTATAGTACCTATCAGGAGTATATGAATGGTTTGGGTTTCGTTACCGATGCTACTACAGGCAATCCATCGCCTAGCAGCATGTTCAATATCTCGCAGGTAAGTATCAACGAGTCGTTCTCGCCCTTGCTGGGCATAGACGTTACGCTCAACAATAATATGACTGTCAAGGGAGAGTATCGCCAAACACGCGTGCTCAACCTCAGTATGACGAGTGTACAAATCAACGAGGCTTTGAGCAAAGACTGGGTGGTAGGTCTGGGTTATCGTATCAATGACTTCAATCTCTTAGGTGGTGGCACTCGTAAGGTGGTAAAAGGCAAAAAGGGAAATGGTGCGTCTAACAATAAGCAGACCAACTCATCTGCCACCAACTCCAACAGCCGAACCAATGGCACTAACCATGACCTGAACTTGCGCTTGGACTTCAGCCTACGCAACCAGGCAGCTATCGTAAGAGACATTGCCTCGCTGACCAGCAGTGCCAGCAGTGGCAATAAGGCTCTGAAGCTGAGTTTCACGGCAGATTATACATTCAGCAAGTTGCTCACCATGAGCTTCTATTACGACCGTCAAACCAATACGCCACTGTTGTCTAGCAGCAGTTATCCTACGACAACGCAGGATTTCGGTCTGAGTGTGAAGTTCTCGCTGACGAGATAATGCCAGAAAGACAAAAAGATGTTAAGGGAATGTCTTGCATTCATAGAAAATGTTTATCTTTGCGGTGATTATTATAAGGAGATTTAGAATATGGTGAATATGAAAACTTTGATGGTTTGCGGCATGATGCTGTTGCCATCGTTGAGCCAGGCACAAAGTTGCTGCCAAGGTAAAACGGAAAAGAAGTGTGACAAGCAAGCTACTGCTTCTTGCTGTGAGGAGACAAATCAGAAGGCTTGCTGCCAGATGAGCAATGATGTAATCCAGACGATTATGTCTCGCCGCTCTATTCGTAAATATCAGGATAAGACTGTGGAACATGAGAAGCTGGCGCTTATCGCCAAGTGCGGCATCCATGCCCCTAACGGTATGAATCAGCAGTCTTGGGCTGTAAGAGTGGTAGAGAACCAAGATTTTATCAAGGGCACTACAGATATATTCAAGAAGGAGAATCCTGAGCAGGTGAAGCGTGATGCGAATTTTAAGAATATGTATCGCAATGCTCCCAACATCATCGTGGTGGCTACTCCGAAGGGCAGAGGACAGGTAGATGCCGGACTGATGGGAGAGAACATGATGCTGGCTGCCAAGTCATTGGGCTTGGGTACTTGCTGCCTGGGAGGTCCCGTGCGTTTCCTCCAGAATAGCGAGGCTTGCAAGCCTTACCTTGCCCAACTCAACCTTCCTGATGGTTACGAAATCTGCTACATCCTTGCCGTCGGCTATCCTGATGAGACTCCCGAGGCAAAGCCGAGGGATGAGGGGAAGATAGAGTTTATCAAGTAATCTCTTAGCCCCATACTTGTATCTGCAAAGGAGGGCGATTGCGAACTTTCTCGGGGCACTGTCGAATGTGATTGGGTATAGATATCTATGGCATTTTAAGGGGCAATGATGCGCGATGTCATCGTCTGAAGAGCCTTTGGAGGAGCTCTAAAAAAATATGTAGGAAAAGACCGCACACCGCACGGAATCTCAGTAACGAGCTGTTTATGAGAATGTTATAGCTGTGCGGTGTTGCTCTCACACCGCACAAGACCGCACAAAGACCGCACACATCATTTCCTCGATTTCGAGAATAATGGAAAATGTGCGGTGTAGTGCGGTGTAGTGCGGTGATATGGTAACACCGCACAATGGTAAAATGCTTGTAACACAATGGGTTATAGTGTGTCTAGTGCGGTGTGCGGTCAAAAAGGCCCAAAGCCCTCTGATTACCGTATAATCCGATAGGTTATAGAGAAGAGTGTCTGACTAAGTTAACATGTCTGTCCCTGTTGGATAGTCTGCCTGTCCTAGTAAGACAGTCTGTCTAACATCGTCTCGCACAGTTTCATTCATTACTATGAATTTTACTTTGTTTCGTTTGCAAAGGTCACTACGTCCACCACATGGCTGCCTGCTCCCATCAGGTCGGACCGCTCTGATACGCGCTTCTGATAGTCGATGAAACGGGCAAAGGTGTCATCACTCATTTGATTGAGGCGCGTGCGCATATAGTCGGCAGGACCGTCGGGCGAGAAGATGGTGACACGCTCCAGGCCAGCCTCATGGTCGAGGCGGTCGATGTCTTCCAGGCGCACGTAGTCGTATAGCTCGTCGGCACTTGCCTGGATATGGAAATCCTCGTCCACGGCGCCACGCTCCATCAGTCCACCGATGCGGTCCTCGTCGAAGCAATAGGAGAGGATGCTGTACTCGTTCATCAGGTAGGCTACGAAGATGAGTCCACCGGGCTTCGTCACTCGTTTCGCCTCGGAGAGAGCCTTCAGCTTCTCCTCGTCGCCGATGAGGTGGTAGAGCGGTCCGAGCAGGAGCGTGATGTCTGCCGAGTCATCGGGCAGGAAGGGCATGCTTCGCGCGTCGCCCTGCACCACGTCGGCATTGGGTTCGCGCTTCAGGAACACGTCGATGTTGCGCTTCACCAGTTCCACTGCCTTCACCTCGTAGCCCTGCTTCATGAGTGCCGAGGTGTATCGACCCGTGCCTGCGCCGATGTCGAGCAAATGGACGCCTGGATGGAGGAAACGGTGCAGGTGGTGCATGGTGGTCTCGAACTCCACGATGCCGTGGCGGCGCAGCAGCCGCAAGTCTTCGGGGTGCTTGTTGTAATGTCTTTCTATGTTGGAAAATGCCATAATTTGTATTTTTTTTCGTTATTTCTTGCTTAGGCGAAGGGCAGCATATAAAAGGGCAGCAGCAAGGTGTTGCCATCTTTCTGCAAATCCTTGGTGTAAACCAAATAGCGTTGCGCTACCACTTTAGAATATTTCTCGCAGAACTCATCGAGCGAGGCATGGGTTTTATAGCCCGACGACTTCACTTCTAGGGGGCACAGTTTGTTGCCGTGAGAGAGAAGAAAGTCTATCTCATAGTAATGTTTTTCGTCCTTCTTCCATGTGTGGTAAAAAAGCCGATATCCTGCGGAGGTGAGCATTTGGGCTGCAAGATTTTCATAAACATAGCCTAAGTTGGCTGCCAGCTTGTCGTTCAGCAATTTTGTATAGATGACATTATCTGTGAACGACTTATCCCAAAAGGCGAGGGTGACAAACAAGCCCGTGTCGGCCACGAACATCTTGAACTTGACGAAATGGGAACTCAGAGGCATTCCCACATAAGGGTCATCCGTATGATAAGCCATGTTGATGGTCTTGCTGTCTTCCAAGGTCTTGAGCAACTCTATCGTCTTCTCTTCGTTGGTTTCGCCGATAACGGAAGAGGGGACGTAACGTGAGGCGTTGCGAGTGAGGGCGGCTGGTATGGACAGGAACATCTTGGATGCACGGCCAGAGGGGTCAATCTTCAGCAGGTCATTCTCGTAAAGTTTGATAATCTTGCGTTTGGTCTCATCTACTTTGCTCAGGTTGTTGGTCTCTATGTAGGTATTGATGGCTTGTGGCATTCCGCCTACCAGCATATAGAGCCGCAGATTTCTGATGGCTTCCCGATGGGCTTCCCCCAGTGGCACTTTCTTTTCCCAGAACTGATGGAGAATGTTCATGGTTGCCGAATCGCCCACTGCCCATCTGAATTCCTCGTAGTCCAGAGGATACATTTCAATCCTGTCTTCTTCGCTCGGAATCGTGATGTTCTTGGTGTTCTTCTTCACGCTGATGAGCGAACCAGTCTCGATGTAGTCGTAGCGGCCATCTTGCACCAGGTACTTGATGGCTTGTCGGGCAAGTGGGCATTGCTGCACCTCGTCGAACACGATGACGGATTTTCGGTCTATCAATTCCACATGATACATTTGTTGTAGTTTGAGAAAGAGCAAATCCATGTCCATCAAGTCTTCGAA
This sequence comes from bacterium, assembly GCA_963657075.1. Classification (GTDB taxonomy): domain Bacteria; phylum Bacteroidota; class Bacteroidia; order Bacteroidales; family Bacteroidaceae; genus Prevotella. The sequence continues at coordinate 27,924 of CAVKLF010000017.1, forward strand.
AAGTTCTTTCACCTCTTTTCTTGCCTTATTGAAGTCGATGATGAGAGACGATTTATATTCCCTGTGGGCAAATTCTTCCACGATGGTTGATTTCCCCACACGGCGAGCTCCTTCTATCAGAAGGGCTGTCTTCCCCTCATTCTCCTCTTTCCATTTGAGAATCTTGTCGTATATTTTGCGCTTGAATATCCTTTGTTCCATACTCTTTTTTGCAATTTCGCTGCAAAGATACGAAAAATATCTGATAATGAGCAAGATAAAGTCGTAAAATACGATTCCCCCGAAATTTTTTAGGGCGGAATACCCGATTCCCCCGAAATTTTTCAGCTTAAAATACCCGATTCCCCCGAAATCTTTAAAGGCAAAATGTTAGGAAAAATGAAAAAGTCCGTGAGCAAGTTTCTGCCCACGGACTCTTTTTGTTTGACTAGCATGTGTGTTGTCTAATGGGTGCAAGTCCCTAACGAGCCCTAG
>CAVKLF010000018.1:0-28134 GCA_963657075.1 bacterium
GACCTCCAGATTATGAGTCTGTTGCTCTAACCAACTGAGCTACAAGTCCGGGATTTTTTCAAATTCGAGTGCAAAGATACTAGATTTTGGGCAAATAACCAAATATTTTTGAGAAAATCTGTCAAGTAATGGCGATTTTCTGTTCAGATAAGGTGTTTTCTCCTATATTTTCATATTAATTAATAGGTGTTTCGGTAGAGAAGTCAGAAAAATGCCGTATCTTTGCACCCATCTTATACGCACGTATGCGTACATTTTATGATATTAGAGAAGAATTTTTATTAGAAATGGACATAGACAAGAACAAGAGATTCGGTCTTACCGATGAACAAGTAAAACGGAGTAGGGAACAGCATGGACGCAATGTGCTTACCCCTCCTCAACGCACATCTTTATGGAAACTCTATCTGGATAAGTATCGCGACCCGATTATCCAAATATTATTGGTGGCTGCCGTCGTTTCCCTTATTCTCGCTTTCGTAGAGAATAATTACATGGAAACTATTGGTATCTTCGTGGCAGTGTTCCTGGCCACTACCGTGGGCTTTTATTTTGAGCGCGATGCTGCCAAGAAGTTTAATGTGCTTACGGCGCTGGGCGAGGAACAAGCTGTAAAAGTGCGCCGTAACGGTAAGGTGATGGAGATTCCGCGTCATGACATAGTGGTGGGCGATGTGGTGTTGGTCGAAGTAGGCGACGAGGTGCCTGCCGATGGAAAACTCATCGTTACCACCGACCTCCAAATTAATGAGTCGGCTCTTACGGGTGAGCCTATCGCAGAGAAAAACCTTGCTGAGACGGGCGACGGAGCCTATCCACCGAATGTGGTGCTCCGCTCTACCATGGTGATGAATGGTAGGGGAGAATTTGAGGTTACAGCTGTGGGCGATGCGACCGAAATAGGAAAGGTGGCTCAGAAGAGTACCGAACAGACTGCCGTGCAGACTCCGCTTTACGTGCAGCTCGACAAACTGGCGAAGATGATTTCCAAGGTAGGTTCGGTGGTTTCTGTGGCGGCTTTTGTCATCTTCCTCGTACACGACATTCTTACCAATCCTGCTTGGGGTGGCAAAGACTATTTCTATCTTGCCGAAATCGTGCTGAATTATTTCATGATGGCTGTCACCCTTATCGTGATGGCTGTGCCAGAGGGCTTGCCTATGGCTGTGACCCTCTCTTTGGCTCTCAATATGCGCAGAATGCTCAAGTCGAACAATCTTGTGCGTAAGCTCCATGCTTGCGAGACGATGGGTGCTGTGACAGTGATTTGCACAGACAAGACGGGAACTCTTACCCAGAACAAGATGCAGGTGGACTCCTTGAGTTTGAAGCATGGCGATGAGACTCTGCTCGATGCAGCCATCGCCCTCAATTCTACCGCCGAACTCAATGAGGGCAAGGCTATTGGTAACCCTACCGAATCAGCCCTCTTGCTTTGGCTTAACGACCAAAAGAAGGATTATTCAGCCCTTCGCAAGCAATTGACGGTCATCAAGCAGTTGCCTTTCTCTACAGAAAGAAAATTGATGGCAACGCTGGCCGAAGTAAATGGAGAGCAATATTTCTTTGTAAAGGGTGCGCCCGAAATCGTGATGAAGAAATGCGTCTTCGAGGATAGGGAACAGAAGCAGGTATTGGAAGAGCTGAGCGAATGGCAACACAAGGCGATGAGAACCCTCGCTTTCGCTTATAAGAAGGTGGATGCGGAAACTCCATTCGAGCAAGCACTTGAAGCTGCCGACTTGCAGCTCCAGGCCATTGCTGCCATTAACGACCCTATCCGTCCAGATGTTCCTGCCGCCGTGCAGGAGTGCCGTCATGCGGGCATCGAGGTAAAGGTAGTAACTGGCGATACTGCAGCCACTGCCATGGAGATAGGCAAGCAGATAGGCGTATTCGAGGATGAGGCAGAGAGCATCGGTGCCGATGGCGAGATGACCTCGCTCGACGAGCAGATGATAACCGGCGAGCAATGGGAGGCTCTCTCCGATGAGGAGGCTTACGAGCGTGCCAAGGATATCAGGGTGATGAGTCGTGCCCGTCCTACCGACAAGCAGCGACTGGTACACATGCTCCAGAAGCGTGGCGAGGTAGTGGCTGTAACGGGCGATGGTACCAATGATGCGCCAGCCCTCCACTATGCTCATGTAGGTCTGTCGCTCGGTTCGGGTACTTCTGTAGCCAAGGAGGCTTCCGACATGACTCTGCTCGACGATTCCTTCAAGTCTATCGCCAATGCCGTGATGTGGGGCCGATCGCTCTATCGCAACATTCAGCGCTTCCTCTTCTTCCAGTTGGTGGTCAACGTGGCTGCCTTGTTGCTCGTGTTGGGCGGTTCGGTGCTTGGTACAGACATGCCGCTTACTGTAACCCAGATACTCTGGATCAACTTGATCATGGATACATTTGCAGCCCTAGCCTTGGCTTCGCTTCCTCCCTCGCATGAGGTGATGAGCGAAAAGCCTCGCAAGGCTACCGACTTCATTATTACCAAGCCTATCGGATGGGGCATTCTCTTCTGTGGCATTGTGTTCTTTATCCTGATGTTTGCCTTCCTCGTTTATTGTGAGCGCAGGGGCGAGGGTGGAGTTAACGTACACGAGCTAACCTGGTTTTTCACCACTTTCGTGATGCTCCAGTTCTGGAACCTCTTCAATGCGAAGGCTTTGGGCAGTAGTCATTCAGCCTTCCGACACTTCTTGCACGACAAGGGCATGATTCTTGTACTCGGAATCATTCTCTTCGGTCAATGGTTGATTGTTACCTTCGGAGGTGAGATGTTCCGTACCGAGCCTTTGTCGCTCTTGGAATGGGGCGTCATCATCGCATCTACCTCGGTAGTGCTCTGGGCGGGAGAAATCTGGCGGCTAGCCAGGAGAATTTCAAATAACAAAGTATGAAGACTATCTATTATAGTATAGGAGATCAATCCAAGGCTTCTGCTTTATCAGACGAGTCGTCGCAGAAACCTTGTGTGGCAACCATCGGATTTTTCGATGGTGTGCATCGGGGGCATCAGTACTTGATAAGTCGTTTGGTGGAGACAGCCCGACGGGATGGATTGGCTTCTACCATCATTACCTTCGATGAGCATCCCCGCAAGGTGCTCCAGAGCGATTATCAGCCGGAGATGCTGAGTACGCTCGACAGCAAACTTCTCCTACTCTCGAAGACGGAGGTGGACAATGTGGTGGTTTTGCACTTCGACCAGGCGATGGCTGCCCTCTCTGCCAGGGAGTTTATGCAGCAAGTGCTCCACGACCATCTGCATGTGAAGAAACTCTTTATTGGCTACGACCACCATTTCGGCCATAATCGTGCAGAAAGTTTTGATGATTATGTGCGTTACGGCAAGGAGGTGGGCATCGAGGTTGTCAGGAACGAAGCTTTCCAGATAGACGGCATCAATATCTCCTCATCCGTGATTCGCTCATTGCTAAAAGAAGGCGAGGTGGAGATGGCCAACCAGTGCTTCGGCTTTCCTTATACCATCATCGGAAAGGTGGTAAGTGGCTACCATGAGGGGCGAAAGCTGGGATTTCCTACCGCCAACCTTGACATCTCCCATTTCGGGCAACTCATCCCGGCTCCTGGCGTTTACGCCGTAAGGGTGAGGATGGAACAGTCGGTGACGATGATGCGGGGGATGATGAACATCGGCATGCGCCCCACCTTTGGCGGAACGCAGATGACACTGGAGGCGCACATCTTCAATTTTGACGGCGACATCTACGACCAACTGCTCCTCGTCAGTTTTGTAAAGCGAATCCGGGGCGAACAGAAGTTTGACAGCCCAGAGGAGCTGGCTGCGCAGTTGAAGGAGGATGAGCAGACCGTACTTGAATTTTTCGACAAGGAAGAGACAGAATAGGATTCGGCTATAAGATTTTGATTTTAAATTCTTAATGATAAGATTGATGGCAAAGATTAGTTTGAAGAAAGGAATAACGGATGTAGTACTCTACATTATTATATTTATAGTTTCTCAAATCATTGTTACCTATGCAGGCGCAGGTATTTGGGCAGCAGTAAAAGGTGATGGCTATATGAGGGTGGTGAATGCGATTGCTACAGGTGCCAATCCTGTGCTTTTGGCGCTGACCACAGTATTTAGTAATCTCATTACCCTGCTGATTTTCTTGAAGGCGAAGTGGACGCCACTCACACGAGACTACTTGTTGTCGAAACCTTGGACGGCTCTTCTCTGGGTGGCTCTGTTTACGTTAGGAGCCATTATTCCACTGGAGTTTGCCTATGAGTATCTCGGCATCGATATGGATGAGAGTACAGCCCGGATCTTCGAGGGCTTGATGAAGGAACCTTGGGGCTACGTGGCTATTGGTATCCTCGCCCCATTGGCAGAGGAAATCGTATTTCGTGGAGCCATTCTCCGCACCTTGTTAAATATGGTGAGCAAGAAGAATCATTGGGTTGCCATCATGATTTCTGCTGCTATTTTTGGCGTGGCTCACGGAAATGTTGCCCAGTTGGTCAATGCTCTCCTAATGGGACTGCTCCTCGGATGGATGTATTATCGTACCAAGAGCCTTGTGCCCGGCATACTGATGCACTGGGTAAACAATACGATGGCTTACATCCTGAGCAACATAGCTCCTCAGAGCGACGGCAAGCTGATCGACCTTTTTCACGGAGACGAGAAGACGGTTTATTACGCAGTAGGTTGCTCGCTCTGCATCATGATTCCAAGTTTCATACAGATGATCATGAGATTGCAGAAGCCTAAGGCCTCAAAAGTATGAGGAGAATATCCCTTGCAGCTCGTTTTCCCTTCTTTTAGAAGTATAGAAAGGGGAAGTTGAGGGGGAGTAAATTAGCATAAAGGCTTTGTTTCTTGACAGAAATCAAGAAATGGAGCCTTTCTTTTATTTTCTGGCAGAAAAGTTTGTGTGCGAACACAGAAAGCGCTACCTTTGCACTCGAAAAGGAAAAGGATAAAAGATTAGGATAACAATTTAAAATTAAAGAAAGGAAAAGATTATGTTAGTATTAGGAATGATTTTAGCAGTAGTAGTTGCTGTAATTGCAGAAGTAGGTGCCATCAGCAATAAGATGGCTTAATTCTGATGCCGCAAGGCTTTCAGATAAGCCTCGCAGAAAGGCTCCAGAAAGAGCCAAGTACCTCTGACGAGACTTCGTGCCTCGGAGGTAAACCAATAAAACAACAGTTATTAATTCAATAGGTAATATGCCGAAGAGGCAACAGTCTGGAGGGGGATAGGATTCCCCACGGATTGTTGCCTCTTTTTGTGCTATTACTCAGCTTTCTGAAGTGTAGGAAGTTAAAGAAGTTAAGGGAATTTATGGGGAATTTAGGGGACAACAGCCCTACTTACTTATGACAAGATTCCTGCAAAAAAAAGGTGTTGTCCCTTAACTTCACAGCTCTCGTAGAGAGCGATAACTTCTCTTAACTCCCCTTAACTTCCCAACTTTCGGTACTTCAGAAAGTTGAGTTACTTGAAAATCAAGGTGGTGAGCCTGTTCTTGTCGAATAGTTCCTTTGCTACGGCTTGCATCTGCTCGGCTGTGATTTGGTCTACTTGTTCGTAGAGCTTATCCACGTTTTTCTCCCAGCCGTAGTGCAGAAAACTCTTGCCCATGTCGAGGGCGAAGTTTTCACGGTTGTCGCAAGCTACGCCTATTTGTCCTTTTATCTGTTTTTGGGCAGATCTTAGTTGCGATTCGCTCAATGGTTTCTGCATCAGTTTGTCCAGTTCCTTGCGCACCAGTCTGAGGCATCGTTTCACATCGTGCTCATCGCATCCGAAGTATATACTCCAGATGCCCGTGTCGCTGTATGCTACCATGGTGCTCTCTACGGAGTATACGAGTCCGTTGTGCTCTCTGAGAGCCAGGTTGAGTCGGGCGTTCATGCCCGGGCCACCTAGGATGTTGTTTAGCAGATAGAGCGGCATGCGTCGGCTATCGTGTACATTGTAGGCCTGGGTGCCTATCATTACATGGGCTTGATGGGTATGTTTTTCCATCACAATCGTTTCGCCCGCTGAAGCTTGCAAATCTGCAGCACTCCTCTCGGATGGCAAACCGATGCTGTTGAATTCTTCACTCTTCCCTCTTCGTTCTTCACTTAAATTGCTCTTCCCTCTTCGTTCTTCACTTAATTTGCTCTTCCCCTCCAGTAGCTTTACGAGCTTCTGGAAGTCGATGTCGCCATAGGCGAAGAAAATGGCATTGTCTGGGCGATAAAACTTCCTGGTAAACCTCAATGCGTCCTCGGTCTTGAAGCTACGTACCTGTTCGGCTGATCCTAGGATGTTGTGCCCAAGCGGTGTGCCGCGGAAGAGGATGTTCTCGAACTCATCGTATATCAGCTCGCTGGGCGAGTCGTTGTAACTCTCTATCTCATCGCAGATTACCTCCACCTCTTTGTCGATTTCCGCTTGCGGATAGACCGAATGGAAAACGATGTCGCTGAGCAAATCTACCGCTCGGGCGATGTGCTCCTTCAGGATGGCTGCGTAGTATACGGTGCCCTCCTTGTTGGTATAGGCGTTCAGTTCGCCGCCCACGCTCTCCAGGCAATTCAGGATGTGCCACGCCTTGCGGTGCTCCGTGCCCTTGAAAGTAACGTGCTCGCAGAAGTGAGCCAGTCCCTCCTCGCCCGGCTCCTCATGGCGAGTGCCAGCATTTATCTGGTAGCCGCAGTACACCACCTGGCTGTCTGAAGGCAGGTGGATGATGCGCAGTCCATTATCGAGTGTATAAGTATTATATTTCATTTCGGCGTGCAAAGTTACACTGAAAATACAATTTATCCAAAAATATTTACGCTTTTTCTTTGCATTATCGCCAAAAAGCTATATCTTTGTCCTCAAATTGAAATAACTGGATTAAGCTATGCGCAAAGTTATAGGAATAGGAGAGACGGTACTCGACATTATTTTCAAGAATGGCAAGCCGATAGAGGCGGTGCCTGGTGGCTCATCTTTCAATGCCCTCGTCTCGCTGGGGCGTTCGGGTGTGAACTGCTCGTTTATCAGCGAGGCGGGCAACGACCGTATCGGTGAATACGTGATTCAGTTTTTGAGAGACAATGGGGTGAATGCCGACGATGTGTGCATTTTCCCAGAGTCGAAGTCGCCCATCTCATTGGCTTTCCTCGATGAGCAGAACAATGCCGATTACATCTTCTATAAAGACCATCCGCACGACCAGCTGGAGTTTTCCGCTCCCGATATCCAGCCGGGCGATATCGTGCTTTTTGGTTCATTCTTTGCCCTCAATCCTGTGGTTCGCCCTCAGGTGGCAGGCTTCTTGGAGTATGCTAAGGAGCATGGGGCCATTCTCTATTACGATGTTAACTTCCGTGCCTCTCATCAGCATGAAATCATGAAGATTACGCCTAACCTGATAGAGAACTTGGAATATGCCGACTTTGTGCGTGGAAGCCACGAGGATTTTGGTATACTCTATAAGAAATCGGAGCCCGACAAGGTGTATAGTGCCGAGATAAGCTTCTACTGCAAGAAGTTTATCTGCACGCAAGGGGCTGAGCCTGTGGAAGTGCGTGCCGAGAACGGTTTTGCCAAGAGCTATCCTTCAGAAAAGATGCAGGTGGTGAGCACGATTGGCGCTGGCGACAACTTTAATGCCGGTTTCGTCTTCGGACTCATCAAGGAGGGCATTACTCGCGAGGACATAGACCGAGGACTTACCGAGGCTCAATGGGACAAGCTCTTACAATCGGCACTAGAGTTTTCGGCCGAATGCTGCAAGGATATTTATAATTATGTGTCGAAGGAATTTGGAAACAGTAAAAAGATAACGGCAGACAGCTGATGATACACAATTAAGATAAAAAAATAGGAAGGAAATATAAATATATTATGGAAAAGTTTGACGTAAAAGAACTCAATAATAATGTCTTTGAGACGATAGGCAAGGAATGGATGCTTGTGGCTGCGGGTAGCAAAGATCAGTTTAACATGATGACAGCTTCATGGGGCTGTCTCGGCTGGCTATGGAACAAGCCTGTGGCAGTGGTATTTATCCGTCCGGAGCGATTTACGCATGGGCTGATAGAGAAAAATGAATATATGAGCCTCTCTTTTCTCGGCAAGAGCGAGGAGGCACGCCAGATTTACAACTTCTGTGGCTCCAAGAGCGGTAGAGACTTCGACAAGGCAAAGGAGACAGGCCTGACTCCAGTGGAGACCGACAATGGGACTGTTGCCTTCGAAGAGAGCCGTATGACCTTCGAGTGCCGCAAACTCTTCAAGGACACGATGACCGCAGAGAATTTCCTCGACAAGAGCCTCTTGCAATGGTATGGCGAGAAGGGCGGTTTTCATGATGTTTACGTGGTGGAAATCACGAATGCTTACAAAAAATAAACAAGGAGCATAAGGCTGGCAAGAGGAATAAGGCAAAAACGTCTTAGCTCCTTTAACTCCTTACCTTCTTTAACTCCCAATAAAAAATATGCCTCAAGAACAAACTGCAATACGTGAACGCCAACGCACTCGGCTCAAGGAACCAGGACGCTATGTGGTGATGATGTTTAATGATGATTTCACCCCGATGGACTTTGTGGTGGACATCCTCGAAACCGTCTTCTTCAAGTCGCAAGAGGAGGCTGAGAGCATCATGCTGAAGGTGCACTGTGAGGAGAAGGCCGTGGTGGGCACTTATAGCTACGACATAGCCAAGAGTAAGGTGGAGAAGGCGATGGAGCAAGCACGCTCGCAGAAGTTTCCGCTAAAACTCTCTTACATGCCAGAATGATAAACTGCTGGCTCTGAAACCATAAAGAATAGGAGGGCGAAAGCCCCAATACCCTCAAGAAAAAGCAAGAAAAAGAAAGGAAAAGAATGGATAGCATGGGATTAACCCGATATATGAGCGTCTTGATGGACGATGCGATGAAGCAGGCTCGGTTCTTCGACCACGAGTTTGTAATGCCCGAACACATGCTTTTGTCGCTGCTTAGACAGTACAGCTTCTGCCAGGCGCTCCAGGAGGAGGGTGTAGACAGCCTGAAGATGCACGAAGACTTGGTGGGGTGGCTCGGCAAGCAGGAACGTGTGCCTGCCACCGTCAAATATCTGCCAGAGCCTTCCTCGCTCTTCAAGACGATGTTTGGTACGGCTTGCGCCTTGGCAGTGGCTGCCGACCGCAAATTGGTCAATGTGCCCCACTTCGTGCAGGCGATGTTCGGTCTGCAAAACTCGGAGGCAGCCTTCTTGTTATGCAAGGCTGTGGGCGACAGACAAGGCGAATTTCTGGCCAGCGTAGACAGCTTTTATCCGCTCGACAATGTGCCTGGAGAAGGAAGCATCCCGATGGATGCCATCTACGACGAGGATTATGATGATGAAGAGGACTATGATGACGACGAGCGACAGCGATTGCCGCAAGACTGGCATCAGCTCGTAACCTGCATCTCCGACAAGGTGGAGCAACACAATCCGCTCATCGGGCGCGAACAGGAACTGGATAGAACCATTCAGGTACTCTGCCGTGCAGAGAAAAACAATCCGCTGCATGTTGGCGAGCCAGGAGTGGGCAAGACCGCCCTGGTGTATGGACTAGCCAAGCTCATCAATGAAGGTCGAGTGCCAGAGCGCCTGAAAGGGGCTCGCATCTACAGCATGGACATCGCCCAGATGCTCGCAGGAGCCCAGTATCGTGGCGACTTCGAAAAACGTATCAAGATGGTGATGGACGGAGCCGCCAAGGAGGGCAATTGCATCATCTATCTCGACGAGATACATAATATAATAGGTGCGGGACGTGGAAGCGACGGTGGCCCGGATGCTTCCAATCAGCTGAAGCAGTACCTGGAGGCAGGCGACATCCGATTCATCGGGTCTACCACTTACGAGGAGTACAATCGCTACATGGCCCAGAGCAAGGGCATCGTGCGCCGCTTCCAGCAGATAGACATCAAGGAGCCTTCGGAGGAGGAGGCTATCAAGATATTGGAGGGATTGCAGCAGAAGTACAACAAGTATCATGGGGTAACCTGTCGCAAGGACGCCCTGGAGTATGCTGTGCACGCCAGTGCCAAGTATATAACCAACCGCTTCTTGCCCGACAAGGCCATCGACCTCATAGACGAGGCGGGGGCTTACCTGGAGGTGCATCCTGCGGAGTACCGACAGCGCTCGTATGTTACCAAGGCGGTTATCCAGCAAATACTTACCAAGGTTTGTAAGATAGATGCTGCTGCCATCAAGGACGAGGACAATGAGGCGCTCTCCACCCTTCGCCAGCGTGTGCTCGACAAGATTTACGGCCAAGACAAGGCTGTGGATAAGGTGGTAGAGGCTGTGATGATGGCGAAGGCTGGACTTGTAGACGATGACAAGCCATTGGCTTCGCTGCTCTTCGTAGGTCCTACGGGAGTAGGCAAGACCGAGGTGGCCCGTGTCTTGGCCAAGGAACTCGGCATCGAGCTGGTGCGTTTCGACATGAGCGAGTATACTGAGAAGCATACGGTGGCCAAACTCATCGGTTCGCCTGCCGGATACGTGGGCTATGAGGATGGCGGACTTCTGACCGATGCCATCCGCAAGACGCCTAACTGCGTGCTCTTGCTAGACGAGATAGAGAAGGCGCACAGCGACATCTACAATATTCTCCTGCAGGTGATGGACTACGCTCGCCTTACCGACAACAAGGGGCAGAAGGCCGACTTCCGCAACGTTATCCTCATCATGACCTCGAATGCCGGTGCACAATACGCTTCGCAGGCTAGCGTGGGCTTCACTGGCAATGTGACTCGTGGCGAGGCGATGCTGAAACAGGTGAAGAAAACCTTCAAGCCCGAGTTTATCAACCGTCTCTCCGACACTGTGGTGTTCCATGATATGGACCGTAAGATGGCTTCGCTCATTCTCGACAAGAAGATCCGACAGCTCGAAGCTAAGTTGGCAGCCAAGAATGTTACCCTTGAGCTGACCGACAAGGCTCATGAGCAACTGTTGACTTGGGGCTTTACCAAAGAATATGGCGCACGAGAGATGGACCGCGTCATCGGCAATCGCCTTAAGCCGCTATTGATGAAGGCTCTGCTCTTCGGTAAGCTCAAGAAGGGCGGTAAGGCAAAGGTCGATTTTGATGGCAAGGAGTTGCTTTGTAATTGATAATTAATAATTAATAATTGATAATTGGGCATAAAAAGGGGTTTAGGATGATTTTTGAGATAGACGATACTTCCGACGAGCTTTATTTTCCCGATCCTCATCTGGGTGATGAAGATGGTTGTTTTGCAGTGGGCGGCGACTTGAGTGTAGACCGCCTGCTGCTGGCTTATTGTAACGGTATCTTCCCCTGGTACAGTTTTCGCGACCAGCAGGAGCCTCTTTGGTTTTGCCCTATGAGGCGCTTCGTCATCTTCCCCGACGAAATCCATGTGAGCCACTCCATGCGCACGCTCATGAATAAGAATAAGTATGTTGTGGGCATCAATGAGGCTTTCGATAGAGTAATCAGGGAATGTGCCAAGGCAGACAATCGCTGTGATGAGGACGGTGCCTGGTTGGGCGACGATATTATCCAGGCCTACACGGCCCTCCACGACCAGGGCTTTGCCGCCAGCGTAGAGGTGTGGGATAAGGAGACCGAAGAGCTGGTGGGCGGACTGTATGGCGTAACCATCGGAAAGGTGTTTATCGGCGAAAGCATGTTCTCGCTCGTGCCCTCAGCCTCCAAGCTCGCCCTCATCTTCCTTGCCCGTTTCCTTAGAGAGAATGGGGGAAGGATGATCGACTGCCAGCTAGAGACATCCCATCTTAAGTCGATGGGTGGCAGATACATTTCTTACGAGGAGTACATGCAGATAATGAATGAAGACGTATAAGGGGGAAAGAACGATAGGGTGCAGTTTTTATTCTCCAACTAGGGAAATATTTTTCTCCGATTAGGAAAATATTTTCCCCCAACTAAGGCATAGGTAGCAATCGGACAGATTACAAAAACATCAAAAATACCTACCTTTCATGGTTTAATATTTCAATATTTTCATGGTTAATATTGCTAGATTTCAATATTTTCATGGTTTTAATATTTTAATATTGCGATATTTCCATATTTTTGTTGTCTGAGTATATGAGTTTAGTGTCGCTGAAGTGAGCGGGAAATGCGGGCTTTTATGTCGAAATGAGCCCTTTGGGCATGTTGCGTAGTGCTTGTGAGAGGGCAATTTTCACGAATTTTGTGCCTTTGTCAGGTTACTGTATCGTTGGTGACGTTTTGGTGTAAATATTATAACCCATTGCCTTTTAGAGAATTAGGCGAATTTCTATTGGCTTTTTTAAAGGGAATTATTACAGATTACAGTATTACAGTTATTTTTTTAAGTAACCTATTTTTTCACTTTCCTATTATATATTATATATAACTAATTAATTATTAATAAGTTATAAGAATATAAAGAGAGGGGTGAAAGATGGAAACCCTCTTAAAAAATAACTGTAATACTGTAATTGTAATTTTCGCCTATTATGGTTTGGAGTTTCCTCCTTACGAGAGGGAGGGGGAAAGTAGCCCACTTCCTCTCCAAGGCCCCCTTTTTTACCTTTTTACTTTTTTACCTTTTTACCTTTAAAAGATTGGCTTTCCGATGCATCCGTTAGGCATCTGGATGTGGAGCATGGCGCAGACGGTGGCTGCGATGTCGCTCATGAAGTGAGGCTGAGCCGTCTCGCCGTGCTGGATGTGCCAACCCATAAATACCAATGGGATGTGGGTGTCGTATGGGTTCCAGGCTCCGTGGGTGGTTCCCTTCATGTGCCAGAAGTCGTAGTAGCCAGGCTTCAAGATAACCTGTACGCCGCCACTGCGCTCACGATTGTAGCCGTTGATGGCACGGAACTTTACGTCGTCAGGAATGCTCTCTGTTGAGGTCTTTTCCATGTCGAAGGCATAGAGGATGCGCTTGTCCTTCTTCAGCTGGTTTACCACCATCTGCTTGATGGCAGCATAGTCGAGGTTCTGGTCCTCGATGAGCTGGGTGTCGAAGAACACCTGATAGTTCATCACCGCCTTGATCAAGTCGCCTGTTACGGCAGGATATTTTGCCTTCAAGAGTTCGTTGAGCTCCTTCTTGCAGGCACGGTCGTCCCAGTTGCCCGCAGGAATGTGCTGGTCGATGAGATACTGTGCGTTGTTCATGCCACCATGGTCGGCAGTGAGGAAGAGGAGGTAGTTGCCCTTGCCCACCTTCTGGTCCAGGTAAGAGAAGAAGTCGGCGAGCGACTGGTCGAGGCGCAGGTAGCAATCCTCAGTCTCTATGGCATTGGTGCCCACCTGATGACCAATGTAGTCGGTGCTGGAGCAGCTTACGGTTAGCATATCCGTCTCCTCACCCTGCCCCAGGTTTTCGCCCTCGATGGCTGCCTTGGCAAGGTCGATGGTGAGGCTGTTGCCAAATGGGGTGTTGCGGATGATCTTGTAGCCATACTTCTGGTAGAGGGTAGGCAGGTCGAGAGGCAGCACGGCTTTCACGCCCTCTACGATGCCGCTCTCGTAGTTGTTGTCATCGGCAGTGCTCTCCTTGTAGGTGTCGATAGGGTAGAGTGTCTCCCACTTCTTGGAGAGATACTTTTCGACTAACTTCTGCTTGTTGAACTTATTGACCCAGTCTGGCAACTTGTCCATGTAGAAGCTGCTGGTGATAAACCTTCCCGACTTATCGTCGAACCAGTAGGCTCCATTGGCATGATGACCGGCAGGGAGAATGGAGGCACGGTCTTTCAGGGCCACGCCCACTACCTTGGAGCGATTGTTGGTGGCTAAGCGAAGCTCATCGCCGATAGTGGTAGTCCACATGTTGCGGGGCGACATCAGTCCGGCCTTGCTGTCGGAACCTACAGGTTTTACCGTGGCATCGTCTGTGCAGTAAGCCGTCTTGCCGTCTGTCATGAAGGTGTTGCCGGCGATGCCGTGGATACTAGGACAAGCACCAGTATAGATGCTGGCGTGTCCGATGGCTGTGACTGAAGGGATGTAGTGAATCTTGGTGTTCTCTACGCTGAAACCCTCACCGAGCAATCGCTTGAAACCGCCCTCTCCATAACGAGCTTGGTAGCGATAGAGATAGTCCCAGCGCATCTGGTCGATAACGATGCCTACCACGAGCTTAGGTCGCTCGGGCTGAGCCTGTGCCATGCTGCTGAAGGCGCATAGTACGAGGATGAATCTTAAAATCTTTTTCATAGAGTTGTTTTATATTTTAATGTTTCTTGATGATGGGGTGCGTTGAGAGCGATAAGAACTCTCAATGGATTTCGTTTGCAAAGATACGACTTTATTATGACAAAACCATAACATCGCCGTGAAAAGTGCTTGAAAACTATCCAGACGTTGCATTTCTGGCAATCTGCTTTTATGCTTCAGACCATGTTTTTTCTAGATAAAAGTTCTTTTGTTTCAAAAATTTTTTGTATCTTTGCAAACAGAAGTAAATCTCTATGTTAAGGTCGATGAACGATAAAACCGAAATGTAACTAATGCTTAGATTCATTCTTACCATTATAAGTTTTCTATTCATTACCATGGGCGTAAATGCCCAGGGCAATACCCTTGCTCGCTATAACCTAAGCTACCTCAACATGGCGACGGGAATGCCCAATAACTTCACCGACGATATTTTCCAAGACTCCTACGGCTTCATGTGGATAAGTACGCATGGGGGCGGCTTAGTGCGATATGATGGCTACAACTTCGTAAACTTCGGGCTGGGCACTTACGGCATCAGCCTGCGCAGCAACAGCTGCAGAAATGTATACGAAGACCATTTCAGACGCCTTTGGATAGCCTTCGAAGAAGGTCCGCAGGTGCTCGACCTGCAGACCATGCAACCGATTGTTCCAGCTTGTTCCGATCCTACATTGAAAACTAAGCTCGACCGGGCTCTCAAGGAGCGATGCACCCGCATGTATTGCGACGACAAGGGAAATGTTTGGATGGTAACTCCATTTACCCTTTATCGTTTCGGATTCAATGAGAAGGGCGAGGTAAGCAGCGTACTTTCCACTTCCTATCAGTTTAATGCCCCCGACTTAGGTCTTTGCGATGTCTATCATCGAGGCACGGTAGTGATGTGCAACAATGGTAAGGTGAGCGAATGGGTAGCCCAGGGCAACAGACTGGTGGCAAGAGACATCACAGCGCAGTTCCTTCCATTGGCAAATCGTTATGCAGGTGCCGTCATTTCTTATCATGGTAAGATTTGGCTTGCCACCAACCAGGGCTTGTATAATAGCGCCAAGCAGGCATTTCATTGTACGGCCACCGACCATGCACTGCAGCACGAGGTGGTGACGAGCCTAGCCGTGTCGCCAGAAAACAAACTCTTGGTAGGAACCCTTTGCGGTGTAGACATCATCGATGATAAGACTGGAGAGGTAGAGCATTGGAACAGCAGGAGTACCCCTCATCCTCTAAGCAGCAACTTCGTGAATAGCCTTTTCTCCAAGAACGGACAAATCTGGGTGGGAACAGAGACCGGGGGCATTACCAAGTTGTTGCCACGCATACTCCAGATAGATTTCTTTCGCCATGAGCCTGGCAATCCGCTCAGCCTATCGCCCAATGCTGTAAATGCCATGTATGCAGAGGCCGACGGCACGCTATGGGCAGGTACCGTGGAAGGAGGACTGAACAGATTGTCGCCCCACGCTACTAGCTTCGACCATTATACGACGAGCAACTCCGCCTTGCCGCACAACAGTGTATCTACGCTGACGGCAGATGGATCTGGCAACTTATGGATAGGCACCTGGGGAAGTGGAGTAGCGATGATGCCCTTCGCCCAGCCTGGAAAGATAACGAGGGTAGAGCCACAGCAGTCTTTGCTTGCCTTCGTGGGTGCTTTGGCTTACGATGCCATCAACCATGGCATGTGGATAGGAACCAACGATGGTCTTTTCTTCTACGACCAGCAGAGCCACCGGCTCATTCGCCCTTTCAAGGGCTGTCTGAATGTAAGGGGTTGCATCGGTAGCCTGATAACTCGCAACCATAAGCTCCTTATGGGCTGTGTGCAGGGCATGGTAGAGGTGGATCTTCTGTCGCATCGTCGTGGCAAGGGTGATTTTGACGTGAAATATCATCCCTACAAGCTCGACAACCCCAAGAGCGGAGTCATCGACAAGATACTCTCTTTCTGCCAGGCTCATGACGGTAATATCTGGTTGGGTAGCAACGGCTACGGCATGTATTGCTATCATGAAGACAAGGATGGCAAGGTGCACGTCAAGTCGTTTACCACCAGCAATGGTTTGGCCAACAATACCGTGAAAGGTATCGTGGAAGACAACCAAGGGATGCTCTGGATAGCCACTGACAATGGTCTCTCCATCTTTAATCCGAAGACAGAGACCTTCAGCAGTTTCTCGGAGGAAGATGGATTGCTCAGCGCACAATTCTATTTCAATGGAGCCATCCGCAGCAAGAAGGGCTTCATCTATCTGGGTACCGATCGGGGAATGATGGCTGTAAAGGGCATCAATAAGACCATGCACGGCAGCGGACGCCTCTGCTTTACCGAATTCTTGGTAGATAACCAGCCTGTCTTTGCAGGCAGCGGCTATCTGGATGCAGACATTTCCATGGCCAAGAAGATACGCATCCACGAGAGCGATAAGTCGTTTACCATCCATTTCTCTGCCCTCAACTATGGCAGTGAGACACAGGGCGCCTACCTTTATCGCATGAAGGGGTACGAAGATGAGTGGGTAAACTTGCAACCTGGGCAGCACAGCGTGAGATACACCACCTTGCCAGCTGGCAATTACGAGTTTGAGGTGAAGTACGTGCCTTCTGTCGATTCGGACAAAGAACAAGTAGCCTCCATTAGCGTCAGCGTTACCCCATACTTTTGGAAGAGTTGGTGGTTTTATTCTATTATTGTAATAGGTGTCGTCGCCCTTTTGCAGACTGCCTACGTACACAGGCTCAATGTAATGCGCGAGCGAGAAGTAGAAGCACTCTATCGCCCTATCGAGGCGGTGCTGAAGGAGAGCGACGAGCCTGGCAAGCTACAGAGCCGCATCCAGACCATCCTGGCCAACCAACAGCGTTATCAAGAGAGCCAGCGCAAGACACTGGAGGCAGACAAGAAGGAAGTGGCCGAGCAAACCAAGCCATTTATGCAGCAAATCATAGAAGTGATGGAGCAGAACTACGCCGACTCCGAGTTTGGCGTGCAAGAACTAGCCGTCCAAATGCACATCAACCGAAGTGTGTTGAGCAAAAAACTCAATGCCGAAACCGGACTGCCTACTGCCCAGTTTATCCGCAACTATCGCTTGGACATCGCCCGAAAGCTGATAACCGAAAATGTAGCCAACCGCAACATTACCGAGATAGCCTACCGTGTAGGTTTCAATGACCCCAAGTATTTTACCCGTTGCTTTACCAAGCAATATGGTGAGTCGCCATCTTCATACAAGGAAAAGCTTGAGAATGCGTAGCGTGTTCTCAAGCTCTTGATCAAGAACTTTTTTCCTTAAGAGACTCTAACTATAACCGCATTTTGTATTTATATGTTAAAATTTTCTGTGTGGGAACACAGAGAAGGATAAGTGTCTAAATAAAGCATAAAACTACATATTAAGCAGAAAATCCACCTTAAAATTGCGATTGTCCACCTACTATTTTGTTAATAATTGTACTTTTGCCACCGAAACAATCTGAAACGAATTTTTAAAATAACCTAAAATAACAACCTAAAGCATTAAGTTATGAAGATTAAGAAATCTTTGTTTACATTCGCTTGTGCTATCATGGTGGCATTAAGTTTCACTGCTTGTGGTGATGACTGGGGACGGCAGGATGACCCTGCCGGTGGCCAGATTTATCCGACTAAGCAGACAGTGGCAACTTATGACTTTGAGTACTCTGACGAAAAGCCAGAGTATTCAGACATGATTAGTCATGACGAGGGTTGCGAGATAGTCATGGACAATTATCTCGCTAGTAATGTATTGCACATGAATGGTAAGGGTGGTGCTAAGATTGCCAATCCTTTCAATAATGTGAAGTTGCAGAATGGCGCTGCCATCACTTTCGCAGTGAAGATAGATGCAGACGTAGCAGAGGACGGAACAGTCGCAGATGTAGACTTGACACGCCCTCTTATCTCGTTTGGCTCTGGTGAGACCGACAGCCTCGCTACCAATTTCTATTTCACCGCCAACGGACAGGTGGTTTATGAGAAAGCCGGCCAGTTGACGAGCTTGAATCTCAACGAGAATGACCCTGCCAGTGTGAAGACTGGCATCCTTTCTGCCAACGAGTGGCATTTCGTGGCCCTTCAGGTTTCCAACGACGGCTACCAGCTGTATGTGGACGGCAAGAAGAGCCTCTCTGGCTATCAGACATCCACCAGTGCTACCTCCTTCCAGTACAAGACATTGGTTGAGGCCCTCAACTCTTTGCCTTATATTTATATAGGTGGGGCTAGCGACTTGACAGCCGATGAAACCAATGTTGTATCCATCGACAATGTTACCTTGATTCGTAACATGATGGAGGAGAAGGATTGGAACAAGACTATTGATGGACATAGTAGTGACACTGCAAATCCGTTTAATACAACTTTATATTTGAAGGGATATTATTTCCCCGCAGGTTCTACTAGCTTATTGAATGGCGTAACAGGAACTGGACAAGCAAGTTTGGTTGTCGAGGAAGCACAGACTACTCCGTCTGGATTCGAAAAAGATGACGAGAGAGGAATGGTTTGGCATCAGCAAGAAGGTTGGGCTGGCCATGCCAACGGTAAGAGTCATTTGGAATTCGACAATCCTTTGGCTGGAGTAGATTTGTCTAGTGGTGCTACTATTTCATTCTGGGTAAAGCAACCTACTATTAATTGGTGGGATACCATCTTTGGAATGACTGATGGTACTGCTCATTTCTGGTTTAACGGTAATGGTTACCTTGGCTACAATGACGGTGTTGACCTATGGTTTGATTGCCATAATAATAATGGTGACAATGCTCTCGATGCTAATACTTGGACTTTTGTTTCTATTGTTATAACTAATGATGGATTCAAGGTTTATTATAATGGTACAGAGAAATTTAGCAGCGAATCTAATGCTGCTTGGGCTTCCAGTGGCGATATTGATTATAGTAAGGTGTTGTCGTTCTTGTCTACTTGTAGCAAGGCGAGCATTGGATATGGCTCATTCTGGAGTTCTGCCAATAGCTACGTGAGCGACTTGTCGTTCTTGTCGCATGCGGTAACTGAAGGTGAAATCTCATACCTGATGTTCCTGGGTGATACGACCGCAAAGGGATTGTACTTGATGAAGTCTAACTTTGTGAATGTCTTCAATCCTGCTCAAGTCGGTTCAAAGATAGAGATGGAAACACAGGCTACCCCTTCTAATTTTGAATCAGATGCAAACCGTGGTATGGTTTGGCATCAGCAAGAAGGTTGGGCTGGCCATGCTAATGGGCGTGCTCGTGTAGAACTCGTGAATCCTTTGGCTGGTGCAAATTTGGGTGATGGTGCTACAATCTCTTTCTGGGCAAAACAGCCTACTATTAATTGGTGGGATACCATTTGGGGAATGACAGATGAAGACACTCATTTCTGGTTTAATGGTAATGGCTATCTTGGCTTTAATAATGGTACTGGTGGCATGTGGTTTGACTGCCAAAACGGCAATGATGCCAATGCTTTGCCAGCAGATACTTGGACTCAAGTTACTATTGTATTTAGTTCTTCTGGCTTCACTGTTTATTATAATGGAGACGAGCAGTTTAGTAATACAAAATATGGTGCTTGGAACGAAAGCGGAACAATCGATTATTCCAAGGTCCTCAATTTCCTCAGTAGTTGCCAGAAGATGAATTTAGGGTATGGCTCATTCTGGGGAGCTGCCAATACATTTGTATCTGACGTGTTTGTTTATGGCTCGACCATGACCGCCGAACAGGTAAAACTGAACTACAGAGGTACTGTGAGATAAATTTAGTTTCAACCAAAACAGAATAAACAATGAACAATAACATATTGCATAAGTTATTCTTGACCCTGACACTGGTGCTCCTCACTTTGGGAGCATCAGCACAGATTACCGTCTCCGGTAATGTGTCGGACGAGAACGGTGAGCCAGTCATCGGTGCTACTGTCATGGAGGCATTGACAACCAATGGTGTTGTCAGCGACCTCGACGGTAACTTCAAGATTCAGGTCAAGAACGAGAACGCCACTTTGAAGATTTCTTATATCGGTATGATCACACAGAGCATCCGGGTGGGCAATCAGCGCAATATCAAGGTGGTTCTCAAGGACGAGAGTCAGAAAATCAATGAGGTCGTAGTCGTAGGTTATGGCCATCAGAAGAAGGAGAGCGTGATCGGCGCTATCTCTCAGGTAAACTCCGATGACCTCTTGAGCACTCCTACTGCCAACGTGACCCAGGCTATTGCCGGTAAGATTCCTGGCGTGGTGACCACCCAGACTTCCGGTGCTCCTGGTGCCGATGATGCTACCATCAATATCCGTGGTCGCGCAACCTTCGCTGGCGACGGTGCCCCATTGGTGATGGTGGATGGTGTAGAGCGTGCTTTCTCTCAGGTAGCTCCTGATGATATCGAGAGCATCTCCGTGTTGAAGGATGCTTCTGCCACAGCCGTTTACGGTGTGCGTGGTGCTAACGGTGTGATTCTCGTTACCACCAAGCGTGGTAAGGATATGAAGCCTGAGGTGAGCGTGACGGGTAACTTCATGTGGGGTACTCCTACTCGCAAGCCTAACTACTTGAACTCATACGACTCTGTTACTCTCCTGGAGGAGGCTTTGAGCAACGATGGTCTGCCATCACAGTACTCTGCTTCTGACCTTGAGATGTATCGCAAGAGCTGCGCCGGCGAGTTGACGGGTGCCGATGCTCTTCTCTATCCTAATGTGGACTGGTATGACGAGGTGCTCAACAACTGGGCTCCATCTCAGCGCTATAATGTAAGTGTGCGTGGCGGTACGAAGCGTATGCGCTACTATGTGTCTGGTGAAATGTACAACCAGGGCTCTCTCATCAAGAACCTCAGCCAGGATACATACGGCAACTCTTCCAGCCCAGGCTACAACCGTTATGCTTTCCGTGCCAACATGGACTTCTTCCTCTCCAAGGATTTGACATTCAGCGTGAACTTCGGTACTCGTTTCGAAAACCGTCATGGTTCCAATACCAACGAGAGCTCTACGAGCTACGACATCTTCTCGCGCATCAACCATACTCCAGGTTGGATCTTCCCAGTATCTTACGAGGTGCAGAATGGTGAGAGTACTAAGACTCTCTATGGTGGTAGTGCCGTATATCAGGACAATGTGGTGGCAGCTCTCGCCAAGGGTGGTTACTATCGCGGTACCAATACCATCAACGAGACCAACTTCATCGCCGACTACAAGATGGACTGGTTGACTCCTGGTCTCTCTGTTCGAGGCATGGTTTCTTTCGACTACGACTCTTATTACAAGAAGACATTCGGTGCTTCATACGCTACATACGAGTTGACAGACCGTACCAATTATACTTCTGAGGATGCCTATACAAAGTACAATACGGATGGCGACTTGGCTTACAGCAAAAGTTCTTCTACCACATATAAGCTCTATATGGAAGGACAGATTAACTATGCTCGCAAGTTTGGTAAGAACGATGTGACAGGTATGGTGCTTTACAACCAGAACGACTATCGTTACAACTCAGAGTTGGCCAAGCGCTACCAGGGTCTCGTAGGTCGTGTGACATACGGTTATGATGACAAGTATCTCGCCGAAGTAAACGTTGGCTACAACGGTTCGGAGAACTTCTTGAAGGGCAAGCGCTTCGGTTTCTTCCCCGCATTCTCACTTGGTTGGCGTATTACCCAGGAGAACTTCATGAAGCCAACAGAGAACTGGTTGAATAATTTGAAGATTCGTGCTTCCTATGGTGAGGTAGGTAACGACGTATATACCGTGAACGGTACTTCACAGCGCTTCCTCTATGAGGAGAAATGGAACCAGATTTCCAACGACTACTACTTTGGCAACACGGGTAAGACTGGTATCTATGAGAGCCAGTACCCTAACTATGGTGTGACATGGGAGCGTGCCAAGAAGTTCAACGTAGGTTTGGAGTTCGGTTTGTTCAACGGTCTGTTGACAGGTAACTTCGACTACTTCGTGGAGAATCGTAACAATATCTTGACAGAGTACTTGAGCCGTCCACAGTGGGTAGGTGTAACCATGGCAGCCGGCAATCTCGGTAAGACCCAGAACAAGGGTTACGAGTTGGAACTCCATCACTTCAACCACATTGGAAAGGACTTCACTTATAGCATCGGCGCTACCTTCTCACATGCTGCCAACAAGATTAAGAGCATGGACGAGGCCGCTTACAAGACAGCTTATCGCAAGCGTGAGGGACACCCTATCAACCAGTACTTTGGTTTGGTATGTGAGGGCTTCGTAACACAGGCCGACTTGGACAATCCAGACTTCCCGGTATCAACATACGGTACAGTAAAGGTAGGTGACTTGAAATACAAGGATATGAACGGCGACGGTTTCATCGACGACCGTGATGAGACATTCATCGGCTACAGCGACATCCCAGAGAACACATACGCTTTGACACTTGGTGCCAACTATAAGGGCATCGGCTTCGAGGTGATGTTTCAGGGCGTAGACCACGTATCCCGTTACTATGACAGCGATGCCATGTTCGCCTTCATGAACAACGGTAAGGTGAAGGACATCCACTTGCAGCGTTGGAATCCAAACAAGAGCGAGAGTGAGAACTTGGCAACAGCTAAGTATCCATTGCTCCATTACGGCAGCAACGGCGACCACAACCAGCGTCAGAACTCATTCTTCCTCAAGAACGGTGCATTCGTTCGTTTGAAGAACATCGAGTTGAGCTATACATTCCCTAAGGAGATGATTAAGCATATCGGTATGAGCAATGCTCGCTTGTATATCAACGCCAACAACTTGTTCACATGGGATCATCTCGATGATTTGGTTGACCCAGAGAGCAACGGCTCAAACCGTTATCCTCTCTTGAAGACCGTCAACGTAGGTTTCAATGTAGTATTCTAATTCATGAACATTCAAAACGATTAGAAAAATGAAGAAATACAGTATATTTGCTATGGCACTCGCGATGGGAGCGATGACGCTCACCTCTTGCGAGGATGCCTTTGGCGATTTCCTCGATAAGCAGCCAAGCAACGAGCTGACTAAGGAAGAGGTGTTGAGTGATTTCTCTTTGGTAGAGCAGAACCACAACGATACCTACAACTTCCTTCTCAATGGTGCCAATCGTATCAATAGCTCATGGCTCGATGCTGCCACCGACTTGGCAGAGTCAAGTATCGGTACATCCGGTGTGCGTACCACGTTCAACATCGGCAACTACTATGGAAGTGGTGGCGCAGCCGAGTTGACATCTCCTTGGGAGAGCCGCTATCGTGGCATTCGCAAGTGTAACATTACCATTGCTACCTTGGAGGCAGATTCGGCCAACACCCTTCGCCCAGCAGACAAAAGCATAGATGTGTATAAAAAGCAGAAGGGCAATATCATCTCAGAGGCTCGTTTCCTCCGTGCCTACTTCTACTGGGAGTTGTTCCTCCGCTACGGTCCTGTACCATTGGTTACTACAGAACTTGACCCCAATGGTGACCTCTTGACGGGGTACACTACACGTCCTGATCTGAAAACTTTCATGGACTATCTTTTCAAGGAGGTGAAGGAGTGCGAGTCTGGCTTGAAGACATACGATGAGACCAACGATGCCACATATGCAGGTGAGGTAAACCAGCCTACTGCAAGTGCGCTCAATATTCGCATGAAGCTCTATATGGCTAGCCCTCGCTACGCTGCCCAGAGCGGAGTTACCTGGGAGGATGTAGTCTTGGCTGTTTCAGAATTCATCACCAACTATGGTGGGTATTACAAGTTGGAGGATCGCACCAATGGTGGCGTGTCTGCTTATAACAATGCTTGGCTCCTCACCACCTATACCGACCAGAACCCTGAGGTGATTTTCTTCCGCAACGACCCTGTCATTGGCTGGAGCGGCATCTCTACTGATACTCCGGTAGGCGAAGGTGGCCAGGGTGGTCTCTGCCCAAGCCAAAACCTTGTCGACATGTATGACATGGAAGATGGTTCGGCTCCATTTACCCAGTATGATGAGACGGGCGCCCCAGTCTATACCAATGGGAAACCTACCATCAATGAGGAAAGCGGTTATACCGACCAGAATATGTGGAAAGACCGTGACCCACGTCTTGCCTCTACCATTCTTTACAATGGATGCGAATGGGGGCAGGCCACCAGTACCAAGACCAACATCATTGATGTGGTTTATGGTCATCGTGACAATCCTATCGGCAACCAGAATGCTACTCCTACAGGTTACTATGTACGCAAATACATCCCTGAGACCATCTTGAGCAGCAACCATGGTGGTACGTCAAAGCGCCTTTGGAAAATCTTCACCTATAGCGAGATTCTCCTGACCTTTGCCGAGGCATTGAACGAGATGGATTATGCAACCAACAAGACTGTGGTTTGTGGCTTGCTCGATATGGTTCGCCATCGTGGCGGTATCATCGGCAATGTGGCAGACCGTGCAGACCTGAACAGTCAGTCTGCAATGCGCAACTTCATTCATAAGGAACGCACCATCGAACTCGCTTTCGAGGAGCACCGTTGGTGGGACGTTCGCCGTTGGAACGTGGCAGGCGAGGCTCTCGGACGTGACATCTATGGAGTGGACGTGGCTGCCGACGGCACCATTACCCGCAAGGTGGCTCAAACCCGTAAGTGGCAAGACAGATTCTATCTCTACCCAATCCCGGAGTCAGAGATTTGGAAGATAGGACAAGACTTCCAGAACGATGGTTGGAAAGAATCAAATTAACTCTTTAAAGGAACAATTGTATGAATAATATTCAGAACATATATAATAAGGTTTCAACATCAGGCAGAGTCTTGATGGTGAGCGCACTCCTTTGTGCTGCGACCTCTTCCTTCGCACAGGAGCAAGTGCTCAAAGGCCGAATTGTCAACAGCCAGGGTGACCCAATCCCTGGGGCTGTTGTCAACGTAGCTGAGGAAAGCCGTATCGCCTTGACCGACAATGAAGGTTACTTCACCCTGAAAAAGGTGACCCCTAGCGACGAGATTTGCGTTTCTAGCATTGGTTATAAAAATGCACAGGAGAAGGTCACTACCTTTGATGGCTCTTATGTCATCAAGCTGGAAGATGACGTAGACGAATATGAGCATACGGCTCCCGTGCCGTTTGGCAGACAAAAGAAGAAGATATTGACCGATTCTCGTTCTGCTGTTACAGGCGAGGAATTGCAGAAGCATCCTGTCACTATCCTTCAGAATGCCTTCACCTCTACTCTCAATGGTGTGGAGACATACGAGTGGTCTTCTGAGCCGGGTTGGTCGGAGAGCTTCCTCTTCATCCGTGGTATCCGTACCACCAACCAGAGTGCCCGTTCTCCATTGATTATCGTGGACAACGTGGAACGCGACCTCTCTTTCTTGGACGCATTCCCTATTGAGAGTGTTACCGTGTTGAAGGACGCAGCCGCTACAGCCATCTATGGTATGCGTGGTGCCAATGGTGTCATCATGGTGACTACCAAGCGTGGTACTGCGGGAAAGACCAAGATTGACTTTACGCAGGAAATCGGTTTTCAGACCTTGGCAAACAAGATGGAGGTACAGAACTCCTACAACATGGCGTTGACCCGTAACCAGGTACGCTATTTGAGTGGTATGGATCCGATGTATACTGACGAGCAGATTGCCAATTATAAGTATGTTTGTGATGGCGGTACTTTTGCTGATGATGACATTCGTAAGTATCAGTACTTCAATACGTCTTGGGCAGATCAGCTCTATCGTAGCTCGGCTCCCCAGTATCGTACCAACTTGCAGTTGAGTGGCGGTAACCAGCGTGCCCGCTACTACGTGAGCTTCTCTTACTTGCGCCAGGAGGGTATGTGGAATACTGCTGGTACGGAGATGAACAGCAACTTCAGTACGCAGCACGTGCTGAACCGTTGGAATCTCCGCTCCAATATCGATATCGATGTTTCCAAGTACTTGAACATTTCCGTTGACTTGGGTGGACGTATCGATAATATCAAACAGCCAACAGAGAGTGTGTTCAACCTCGTGACCTTCGGTGTGATCGAGGCCAACCCAATGGCTCCTACACACAACCCCGATGGCAGTATCTATGCTTCATCTACGGCCAACAACCCTGTGCGCTACTTGGGTGGTTCTGGTTTGGAGAAGAACCGTCGCCGTAACTTGTACTCTACTGTCAATGCGAAGTACGATTTGAGTCCGGTATTGAAGGGCTTGGGCTTGTTTGGCACCATTAGTTTTGATGCCTACGAGACCTTCCAGTCTACTCAGACCCACCAAATCAACTCTTGGAACTACGACTATGATAACTTGAAGGTGACCGATGTGAACGACTTCACCTATACACGTTACACTACCTATGCTGCTTTGAGCAATCCTTCTGCCAACCAGCGTGAGTATTACTATAACTTGAATATGTTTGGTGGCGTAAGCTATAAGAATAGCTTCGGCAAGCACAACATCGATGCCAAGGCATTTGCCCGTTACTATCGCAATGAGAATACGGGTAGCGAGTCTGCCAACCGCTATTTAGCTTACAACTTGGCTGCTACTTACGACTATGCCAACAAGTATATCGCATCTTTCAACCTTTCACGTATGGGATGTGATAACTTCTCGCCAGACGACCGTTGGGGTACTTTCTGGGGTGCTTCCGCAGGATGGGTGCTTTCTGAAGAGTCTTGGATGAAGAAACTAGGTTTTGTTGACCTCTTGAAACTTCGTGCTTCTTATGGTACGGCAGGTCAGTCTACCACAGGTGCTGGTCGCTATCCTTATCAGAGCATCTATGGCTCAGCCACAGGTTATGGCTTCGGTTATAACGCAACATGGATTAGTGGTTATGCGGAGAGCAAGACAGGTAATGCCAACAGTAAGTGGGAAATCTCCAAGATGGTGAACTTTGGTTTAGACTGGAGCCTTTGGGACAAGAAACTCTATGGTAACTTCGATATCTTCAAGGAGTGGCGTTCCAACATCTTGGTGTCTCGTTCTACCATCCCAGAAACCGTACTCGGTGTGCCTGTCGCACAGGATTCTTATGGTAAGGTAGAGAGCCACGGATACGAGTTGGTGCTCGGTCATCGCGGCAACATCGGTAAGGACTTCAAGTATTTCATCGAGGGTCAGCTCACCTTTAATACGAATAAGATTACAGACATCGATGAGACTGAACCAGACGTAGAGTGGCAGCGCAAGGCTGGTCATAGAATCTATGACAATACTTCTGTAGCCGAACTTTATGAGCAGAGCCAGACGGGTACCAACCGCGTGGGTGGATGGAACATCTATAAGTTTGACAAGTGGGCTACAGACCCCAACTTGATTGCCACCTCGCAGCAGGATGCCATCGACCATCCAGAGAAGTATCCATACAACAGCTTCTCTAATGGTGCTCAGCAGTTGGGTACAGCCGTGTTCAAGGATATCAATGGCGACCGTGTGATCGACTCCAAAGATATGGTGCCAGACTCATACACCATCATCCCAGAGTTGATACCTACTTTCAACTTCGGTTTCGAGTATAAGGGAT
This sequence comes from bacterium, assembly GCA_963657075.1. GTDB lineage: Bacteria > Bacteroidota > Bacteroidia > Bacteroidales > Bacteroidaceae > Prevotella. The sequence continues at coordinate 27,705 of CAVKLF010000018.1, forward strand.
TTGATGCTCGTATGATTGTGAATGCCTACCTCCGTCGTTCTGTATTCCTTTCGCCAGCTATCAGCTATAGTGGTTGGAGTAATATGGGCACCCACGAGGTAACCAAGGCATGGGGGTATTATACCGACGATCCATCCGACCCACGAAATGTGAATGCTACTTATCCTCGTCCATTGTACAATGGATTCGATGCTGTAGACTCAGACCGCTCTACGGGCTCTTACCAGAACGATATCTGGGTGCGCAACGGAAACTTCTGGTCTATCCGCAACATCGAGGTAGGATACTCATTGCCGTCTAAGTTGATTTCTAAGTTGTGGATGACCAAGTGCCGCATCTACTTCAGCGCTTACAACATTGCAACCTTTAGCAGTCTGCCAGATGACGTAGACCCAGAGAAGCCAATGAGCTACTGCTGGTGGTATCCAAA
>CAVKLF010000019.1:0-27936 GCA_963657075.1 bacterium
CTAAGTTCACAGCCAAGTACGGTCATGCTCCCGAGATTTACCCCGTGGTCATCTCAGAGGGTTCACATAAGGTTTGCTAACATTCTGGCAGCCAGGCGCCCTGAAAGGTCAAAAGTACAGATATTTTGATACTTTTGCTCTTTCAGGGCTTTTTTGTCTTCGCTTATATTCCGCCTATTTCTGTCATGTTTCATTAATATTTTAGAGTGAAAATGTCTAGAAAGCAGAAAAGCGAAAAATAATGAAAAATTATTTCATTTTTATTTTTTTAAACCGATTTTTTTTATTACCTTTGCAAGCGTTATCCTGAATACAATCTTTTTACCTTAAAGAAAACTAATACCTATTGAATTAAGAGCAGTTGCCTGAGAAGGTAGCTGCTCTTTTGCTATTTGATAAAATAAAAACCAATTCCATTCGTTATATATGTATGAACAATGAGTTTTTCACAATCGTACAGCTACCTAAGCATTTTGACCCTCGTGGTAATCTCACGGTAGCAGAAGAGGAGCACCATGTTCCTTTTCAGATAGAGAGCGTGCAGTGGTCATACGGCATGCAAGCCGTTTTGGCTAGTATGCCCAAACGAACGGTCAGTTTGGGGCAATACTTAGTCGTACCTCTTTCGGGGTCGTTTACCCTGACTCTTTTGACTGGTACAACTACAGAAAAAATATTTATGAACCATCCCTTTGAGGCGGTTTATATTACAAAAGGTATAGACTTCGAAATTTCCGACTGTGCCTCAGGTACAGTCTTCCTGACGCTTTCAGACCATCACTTAGTATGACAACAATGAAACAACAAGAAATACCCTATCTCAGCCTGAAGGATATCAATGCCCCTTATGAGCTTGCCATATTGGCCGCTATGCAGCAAGTGGTAAGCAGTGGTTGGTACCTTCAGGGAAAAGCCATCAGCCGGTTCGAAGAGAATTATGCTAAGTATATAGGCTCTCGCCACTGCATCGCTTGCGGAAATGGACTTGATGCGCTTAAGCTGATGCTTCAGGCTGAGATCGTATTGGGGAGAATGCAAGAAGGTGACGAGGTGCTTGTGGCTGCCAATACTTATATTGCCACCATCCTCGCCATTACGAGTGTGGGACTCACTCCTGTGCTTATAGAACCTTCGCTGGACACGCTCCAGATAGATGATCAGCTCATAGAGCAGCATATTACGGATAAGACTCGTGCCATTCTGACAGTTCACCTCTATGGCAAGTGTAGCGTTACGCCACATATGCTTCGTATTTGCGAGCGTCATCACCTGCTTCTTTTGGAAGATAATGCCCAGGCTCACGGCTGTAAGTTTCAGGCAGAATATTCAGATGCTACTGGTGAGTGGAAAGGCAAGCGAACTGGTAGTTTAGGCGTCGCGGCAGCTCATAGCTTTTATCCAGGTAAAAACTTGGGGGCATTGGGAGATGCGGGTGCCGTCACCACAGACGACGATGCGTTGGCAGAGGTGGTAAGAGCCCTAGGAAATTATGGAAGTGCAAGAAAATACGTTTTTGATTACCAGGGGCGAAATTCTCGTATGGACGAAATGCAAGCAGCTGTTCTCTCTATAAAACTGCAATATCTAGATGAGACTAACTTGGTACGACAAAGTCTAGCCAAGTATTATCTGGAATGTTTAGGTGTAAAACTACCAGAGAGCAATGCTTCCGACAAATTTCTTGACTATACGTCTTCACTCTTTGTTCCGCGTAAGATGTATGAGAACATGGAAGAAAACATTGTGCATATTTTCCCCATCCTCTCCACCAAAAGAGATGAATTGCAGCGGTATCTGCTGCAGCATGGTGTGCACACGATGATACATTATCCAATACCGCCACACAAGCAGCGATGCTATCGGAAATGGAATACTCTCTCTCTCCCAATAACAGAAAGAATACACCGCGAAGAACTCAGTTTGCCTTGTAACCAGTGTATGAGCAAGGCTGACGTAGAAAGAATCGCCGAGCTTATCCTTCGTTTTGGATAGGCTCAGCGATTGCTGTATGTGAAGCTCGTGTGTTATATTATAGGTATTGCATCTTGATGCCCAGCGAGATACCAAAAACATCCCAGAACCCAGCACTTCCATTTCGATAGAAACGCATGAAGTAGATATCGTTAGTACCCAATTCGTAGAAGAATGTCATGCTCTTGATGCGTTTGCGCCGATTATGTGGAATATTGTACTTGAACCGCTCACCTAGCGCAAAGTTGGGGCGGATACGAGTGGAGAATGGATAGTAGCCGCTCTCATATTTGGTAGGTTGTTTGGTCCAAAAGTCATGTCCAAATACCGTATTGAAGTAGAGGCTGCACTCTAATGGCTCAAATTGCCATCCCTTACCTATATTGCTTCTCCATGGAATGTAGTTTTCCTTCAGCGTCAGGGTAACCTTTGCACTCTTGGAACTAAACCTAGGCACCAATCCTAGCAGCAGGTGGGTTTCCCAATGCCGATTGTGTCCGTAGTCCCATCCCAGGCCGAGCGCAATAATACCCATGTTGCCGCATGTTTGTATCACGCCCTGTGTGGGGATGAGCAAGTTCCAGTGTGCCCGATAGCGCATCGAACGCTTGTCGTATTTGCTGATGTTGTATCGCAGGGTATCGGGCTGCATAAAGCTGGAGGTGGAAGCCTGGTGATGGGCTGTGGAGTCTGGCGACTCTATCTCCGCCAGATTTTCTGCGCCACATACGGGTAACAGGCTGCCGGCCAGCAACATGCAAAGCGATAATCTCTTGAGGATACCTGCGGCTGGGTATGTCTTAAAAATCGCAAATCTCATAACTGTAACCTTTAGTAGTTATTGTAAAGATGTAATACTGGCGGAAATGAGTGCTGGCCACCATATAAAACAAGGTACCATTGTCATAATAGTCTTTCGTGTCGAAGTGGTGGCCATGCCCATCGAGGCAAAACTGGAGTTTCGGAAACTCATGGATATAGTAGTTGAAGACCTTTGCCACGTTGTTGTTAAACTGTTCGGAGTATGGGGGTGCATGCATGCATACCACTGTTCGGTCGAAATCTTCGGCATGATTGGTGCGTTCTTCCTCCATGAAGTCGAAGTTAGGCACAGGATTGGAATAGTCGTACTCGATAGCGTTCGTGTTGAGGCACACAAACTTGACTCTGCCTGCGATAAAACAGAAGTCAGAATCTCCGAATATCTTGGCGTATGCCTCGGTTCCGGTACCGAGACAGTCATGATTGCCTAGTAGTACCACGAAAGGTTTGTTGAGCTTTTTCATTCTGTCACGTGTCCAAAGCATCTCTTGTGTGGCTCCAAAGTCGGAAATGTCACCCAAGTGAACCACAAAGTCGATACTATCTCCCTTGGCATTGATGTTTTTTACTGCATCTTCCAAGTCGTCGTACCATTGATGGGAATCGCTGATTACGGCGAAGCGAATGCTATCTTTGTCTTTGGTAGCCGTCTCTATACGTGTTATGTTAGGCGCATTGACATTCCTGTCGCCAGAGATGTTTACGTCATATGGATGTATGTCAAATACCTTATCGCATGCGCTCAATATGGATACACCTACCATGCTGAGTAAAAGCAAGCAAAGCTTGATGTTGTTCTGTTTTTTCATTCTGTACGTTTTGTTCTTGGAGCCAATACCGCAGGTTATTTCTCTTTAATCAGTCTCAGTCTGCGGTAAAAATCTTGTAGTTGTCCGCTCTTAACGCCCTTGCGTTGCAAGGCATTCAGGGCATCATAGGCATCTTGTTTACGTTTCAGCTTGATGAGTAGGTCTATTTGGTTGAGGCGGTAATCCACGTTGTCCCCATCGAGCGATACAGCCTTGGCATAGTCGTATTCCGCAAGTTCCAGCATCCCTCTCTCCTTCTCCATGCCTCCACGGGCAGCGTAGGCAATGGCACTGTCGGGATATTGCTCTATCAAGTTGTTGAGACCATCGTAAGCCTCGGTGTGATGGCTGTCTTTCTCATTGAGGAGAGCCAGCCCGAGCTGAGCCTGGAAGTTGCCCGGTACAAGGAGCAATAAGTTCTGGTAGTCGATACGGGCAAAATTGTACCGTTTCAATTTCTCATTGACGAAGGCTCGATAATAGAGACCTGCGATATTGGTATTCTTGAGAAACAACACCTTGTCGAGGTCGTCCTTGGCATACAGCCATTGCTCTAACTGAATATTCCAGGCTGCTTTTTTCAGTCGGAGGTCTATGCTGTCTGGATGATAAGCCAACATGTTGGTAGCTGATGCCAATGAGTCACGAAGGGCCTTGGCCTGTGCCTTGGCCTGCGAATGGTCATTGTCTACATATTGTGCAGAGGCAGGCAGAGCCAGAGCAAAAACGCAGTTAAGTAAGATGATATTCTTTTTCATGCTGCAAAATTACGAATACTAGCTTAACTGTCCAAAATAAAACTTATAAATCTTGCTAGGTTTTCCCAAAAATACCTAATTTTGTGATTTTAGGAACACTCATCGGAAATGCGACTTATGTCCTATAAAAGGGCAACAAGTAACGATAAAACATTGTGTAACTATGTTGGATAGACTATCTGACTAGGACAGACAGACTGTCCAACTGAGACAGTCTATGCAACAGAGGTAGATAGACTATCTAAGGCTGATAGTATGCTCTACATCCCTATCGGCTTTTATCATAAACCGAAAGCTTTTACTCATTTTGACCGCACACCGCACAAAAAGCATCATAACCTACTGATATTCAGATAGTAGCACCTTGTGCGGTGTTGTGCGGTGTGAGGAATACACCGCACAGCCACAACATATTTATAATCAACAAGTTATAGTATTTTTGTGCGGTGTGCGGTGTTTTCGCCACATTTCTTTTCTTTACATCATGTAAAGATTTTATGCGTTCTTTATCCAGTTGACTATCCACTCGCCAACTTCATTGGTGCCATATTGAGCGCCACCCTCTACCTGAATTTCAGGTGTGCGAACGTTAGCATCGAGAGAGGCATCAACAGCCTTGCGAATCAAGGCACCTTCTTCGTTCAGACCAAAATGCTCCAAGAGCATAGCTGCAGAGAGAATCTGGGCTACAGGGTTGGCCAAGTTCTTTCCGGCAGCCTGAGGCCAAGAACCATGTACAGGCTCGAACAATGGAGTATGCTCACCCAGAGAGCTAGAAGGCTGCAAGCCCATAGAACCGGTGATGCATGATGTCTCGTCGGTCAAGATGTCGCCGAATGTATTCTCGGTTACGATGACATCGAAGAATGTAGGTTCGGTCAATACACGCATAGAAGCATTGTCGATAAACATATAGTCTACATTTACCTCAGGATACTGAGGCTCCATCTCCTTGGCAATCTGGCGCCAGAGACGAGAAGAGGCCAAGACATTGGCCTTGTCTACTACGGTCAAGTGCTTGTTACGCTTCATCGCATACTCGAAGGCAACCTTCAGGATACGCTCAATCTCAGGACGTGTATAGATGTCTGTATCGTATGCCTTGTCATTGTCTTGATACTTCTCGCCGAAATACATACCACCTGTCAGCTCGCGGATAACAACAAAGTCGGCACCTTTCAGAAGTTCGTCCTTCAAAGGACTCTTGTGGAGCAAGCAGTCGAAAGTGGCTACTGGGCGAACATTGGCAAACAAACCCAACTTCTTGCGCATGGCGAGCAAGCCCTGCTCAGGACGCACCTTGGCAGTAGGGTTGTTGTCGAAACGTGGGTCGCCAACGGCTGCAAAAAGCACTGCATCAGCCTTCATACAGGTCTGGAAGGTCTCCTCAGGGAAAGGATCGCCCACCTCGTCGATAGCATGAGCACCACAGATGGCCTCATTGTAAGTAAACTCGTGGTTGAACTTCTGGGCGATAGCGTCCATGACAGCCACACCTTGCTTCATAATCTCTGGTCCGATACCGTCACCGGCGAGAACTGCAATGTTTAATTTCATATCTTTCTTTAATATATTAATTATTTTTTCGTTTTACTTTCCTCACGTTACTCCATATCGAGATTTCTCGGTGAAGTGGGCTGTACGTCGCTCTCGTCAGCCTCGTACATATTGATCATCTTAAGCGTGGCCTTGATGGCTGCCTCAGTTTGGTCGGCATCGAGCCCTCGGGTGCGCCAAATGCGGTCGCCCTCCCTCCATGTGATGACTGTCTGCACGAGAGCATCTGTACGTCCGCCTGGCGGAATGCTAACCTGATAGTTGTCTAGCTTAGGGAATGTCTTGCCCAGTTTCGACTTATAGATGTTGCGCAAGGCTTTGACGAAAGCGTCATACTGACCGTCGCCAGTGCTCTGGTCTTCATATTCCCTGCCATCAATCTCTACCTTAACACTTGCTATAGGTTTCAATCCATAAGACGTTGATACCATATAACTTACCAGTTTTACCTTATCTTCCGGAGCACCATGTTTCAGTACGTCGCTCACGATGTATGGCAAGTCGTCCTGGGTAACCAACTCCTTACGGTCGCCCAATTCGGTGATGCGATTGGTTACAGCCTTGGTCTGTTCAGGAGTCAGTTCCAAGCCAAGTTCGTTGAGGTTTTGTATAATATTCGCCTTACCCGAGTTCTTGCCGAGCGCATACTCCCGATGTCTGCCAAATCGCTCAGGCACGAGGTCGTTGCAGTAAAGTTTGTCCTTGTTGTCGCCATCGGCATGTACACCTGCCACTTGGGTAAAGACATTCTCGCCCACCACAGGAGTGTTTGGGGCTACAGCGATACCACTATATCCCTCTACCAGGCGAGACACATCGTTCAGACGATCTTCCTTGATGTTGGTCTTGGCATGGAACATATCCTTCAGGATAACCTGCACACTGGCTAGCGGTGCATTGCCGCAACGCTCACCCAGTCCGTTGACCGTAACGTGCAGTCCCTTCGCCCCACTCAGTACAGCTGCCAGCGAATTGCTCACCGCCAAGTCGTAATCGTTGTGGGCGTGAAAGTCGAAATGGCTGTCAGGATATCTACGCACCATCAAGCGAATAAACTCTACACACTCCAGAGGATTGAGAATACCCAACGTATCTGGCAGGAGGAATCGCTTGATGGGCAACTTAGACAACTCATCGACCATCATGAAAAGATAGTCGCGAGAGTCGCGCATGCCGCTCGACCAATCTTCTAAATAGAGGTTGACCGTAAAATCTTTGCTCAGCGCATACTCAATGGTCTGCTTGATATGGGCTAGATGCTCCTCAGGACTCATCTTGAGCTGCTGAGTACAGTGCTTATAACTGCCCTTAGCCAATAAGTTGATGACGTGACCGCCACACTCGGCTATCCAGTCCACGCTCTTGTTGATGTCCACGAATCCCAACACCTCCACGGCATCGAGCTTACCTATGGTCTTAGCATAACGGCAAATTCGAGCGACAGCATCCTTTTCGCCTTCCGAAACACGTGCCGAGGCCACCTCAATGCGGTCTACATTGATGTCGTGCAACAGCATCCTGGCTATCATCAATTTCTCGTGAGGCAGGAAACTGACCCCATTGGTCTGCTCGCCGTCGCGCAGCGTGGAGTCCATGATTTCAATTTCCCTGATACGAGAATTTTCTCTCTTTGCGTTAACGTTCATAGTTACTTGTTTTTAGCTTCCCAAGCCTCTACCTTGTCGCGGTTCTGAACCAGGAAGTCTACATCATCGAGACCGTTCTCCAGACAATGTTTCTTGTAGCCGTTGATTTCGAAGTGCTCACTCTTGCCTGTGGCAAGGTTGGTAACTGTCTGGTTAGGCAGGTCTACCTTTACTTCAGTCTTGTGGTCGTTGTCGATGCTCTCAAAGAGTTCTTTCAAGAAATCCTCGCTTACCACTACTGGCAGAACGAGATTGTTTAACTCATTGTTCTTGTGAATATCGGCAAAGAAGGAACTGATTACTACACGGAAGCCTGCACCAGCGATGGCCCAGGCTGCATGCTCGCGAGAAGAGCCAGAGCCGAAGTTCTTACCTGCCACAAGGATTACTCCGCTGTACGATGGGTCGTTCATCACGAAGTCGGGCTTAAGTGTGCCGTCGGCATTGTATCGCCAGTCGCGGAAGAGGTTCTCGCCCATGCCTGCTTTGTCGATGGCCTTGAGGAAACGGGCTGGAATAATCTGGTCGGTATCTACATTCTCCAATGGAAGAGGAATGCAGCTGGATGTGATTACATTGAATTTCTGTTTCATCGGTGTATATTTTTATGGAGTTATGGAGTTAAAGAAGTTAAGGAGTCCAGACATTGGCATTGCAACACTGTCTTTACATGAATTATGAAGTAGCACAACATTTGTCTTTACTACTTTTTTAACTCCTTGGCTTCTTAACTCCCAAAATCTATTACATGAACTTTCTTGGGTCGGTAATTTTACCAGTGATGGCGGCAGCTGCTGCCACGTATGGACTGGCAAGGATCGTGCGTGAGCCTGGTCCCTGACGCCCCTCGAAATTGCGGTTAGAGGTACTTACTGAATACTTGCCTGCAGGAATCTTATCATCGTTCATTGCCAAGCAAGCAGAGCAACCTGGCTGACGAATCTCAAAGCCGGCAGCCTCAACTATCTTATCAATACCCTCTTCACGTATTTGTTTATCTACCAACCACGAACCTGGTACAAGCCAAGCTGTTACGCCGTCGGCCTTTTGCTTTCCTTTAACAACAGATGCAAAGGCACGGAAGTCTTCGATACGTCCATTGGTACAAGCACCCAAGAATACATAGTCGATAGGATGGCCCTCTAATTTCTCGCCAGGCTGGAAGCCCATGTAGTTGAGACTCTTCTTGAAGCCCGCCTGCTCTTCCTCTGGAATCTGGTCGAGTGTAGGTACGTTCTCGGTGATGCCGATGCCCATGCCTGGGTTGGTTCCGTATGTGATGCGAGGCTCGATATCTTTTGCATCGAAGGTAAGCTCCTTGTCAAAGACAGCATCATCGCCACTCTTCAAGGTCTTCCAGTAAGCCACGGCCTTATCCCAATCTTCTCCCTTAGGAGCATACTCGCGACCCTTGATGTATTCAAATGTAGTATCGTCTGGGGCCACAAAACCACCACGGGCACCCATCTCGATAGAAAGGTTGCAAAGGGTAAGACGTCCCTCCATACTCATGTCGCGAACCACGTCGCCGCTGTACTCTACAAAATAGCCAGTGGCACCACTGGTAGTGAGCTGGCTCATCAGGTAGAGAGCAACATCCTTGGCGGTAACGCCCTTGGCAAGCTTGCCATTTACGCTGATGCGCATAGACTTGGGCTTGCTCTGCAGAATACATTGTGAGGCCATCACCATCTCTACTTCCGACGTTCCGATACCGAAAGCCACTGCTCCCATCGCACCATGGGTAGAAGTATGAGAGTCGCCACAAACGATGGTCATGCCTGGCAAGGAAAGTCCTTTCTCTGGACCTACCACATGGATGATACCATTATCCTTGGTGTTCATGGCAAAGTGGGTGACACCGAAATCGGCAGCGTTCTTTGCCAATACGTCCACCTGTTTCTTTGACACAGGGTCCTCGATGGGCTTATCCTGGTCGTGGGTAGGAGTATTATGGTCTGGCATGCAGAAAATCTGGTCTGGACGGAAAATCTTCAATCCGCGAGCACGCATACCTGCAAATGCCTGTGGTGATGTTACTTCGTGACAGTAAAGACGGTCGATATAAAGCTGGGTAGGACCATCTTCTACAATCTGGACAACATGCTTGTCCCAAATCTTGTCGAATAATGTATTCATTATGCTAATGTTTAATGTTTATGTTCAATGTTATCTTATCTTAAACTTGTTGATACAGTCGATGTACGCCTCGACCGATGCGGTAACGATGTCGGTATCAGCACCGAAACCGTAATAGATGTGTCCATCATACTCCACCTGCATATGAACCTTACCCACATCGTCAGAGCCCTTGTCGATAGCCTGGATGGTAAACTCCTTGAGATTAGTCTCCTTGGTAATCACCTTCTTGAGGGCGCGGATGGCTGCATCCACAGGACCATTGCCTGATGATGCTGCCTCAAACTTCTGGCCCGCAATATCGAGACCGATGCTGGCTACGCTCTTCACGCCCTTGCCAGTAGTAACCTGGAGATAGTCGAGCTGCACGCCATGCTGATCAGCCTGGTCGGCACCAGCGAGCATCAACACATCCTCGTCGGTAACCTCCTTCTTCTTGTCAGCAAGCTGGAGGAACTTCTTGTATACCTTATCGAGTTTCTCCTCGTCTTCGATGTCCACACCATTTACATGCAGACGATACTTCAAGGCGGCACGGCCCGAGCGAGCAGTCAACACGATGGCGTTGTCGTCCAATCCCACATCCTTAGGATCCATGATTTCATAGGTCTGAACATTCTTCAGCACTCCGTCCTGGTGGATACCAGAAGAATGAGCGAAGGCGTTACGACCCACGATGGCCTTGTTAGGCTGAACAGGCATATTCATCAAGCTGCTTACCATGCGAGAGGTAGGAACTATCTTGGTGGTATTGATGTTGGTGTCGATGTTGATGCCCTTATGGCACTTCAATATCATGGCTATTTCTTCAAGCGAAGTGTTACCAGCACGTTCGCCTATGCCATTGATGGTTACCTCTACCTGGCGGGCACCATTCAAGACACCCTGCAAGGTGTTGGCAGTAGCCATGCCAAGGTCGTTGTGACAGTGGGTAGACAGGCGCGCCTTGTCTACGCCATCTACATGCTCCATCAGATACTTAATCTTATTGCCATACTCGTCTGGCAAGCAATAGCCCGTGGTATCCGGTATGTTCACAACCGTGGCACCAGCCTTGATGACAGCCTCGACCACACGAGCCAGATACTCATTGTCTGTACGACCGGCATCCTCGGCATAGAATTCTACATCCTCTACGTATTTCTTGGCATACTTCACTGCCGCTACGGCACGCTCGATAATTTCCTCACGATTGGAGTTGAACTTATATTTGATATGGCTATCGCTTGTGCCGATACCTGTATGTATTCTCTTATGCTTGGCATATTGCAATGCCTCGGCTGCACAATCTATATCCTTTTCCACCGCACGAGTCAACGCACAGATGGTAGGCCATGTTACAGCCTTGGAAATCTCTACTACAGAATTGAAGTCGCCAGGGCTGGAGATTGGGAAACCCGCCTCGATGACATCCACTCCCAACTGCTCCAACTGCTTTGCCACTTGAATCTTCTCAATTGTGTTCAACTGACATCCTGGAACCTGTTCGCCATCGCGAAGGGTCGTATCAAAAATGTATAATCTATCGCTCATATCTATGTCTTTTATATTTCTTCTAAACCTTATTTTATATATAAGTAATTATCATGAAAAGAGATAAAGCAAAAAGCCTTTCTCACTCCGCTGTACGGAAGTGTAGAAAGGCTTTATGTATATCTTATGATGAACTATACGCACACCTTGTCACTTCCGCCCACTTGCTGTAGTCGAAGTCGAATGATTATGCTGATGATATTCTGCGTCAATGTTCTCATACTTGTGTCTTTATTTGCATGAATATTTTGTAATTCGTATGCAAAGGTAATACTTTCTTTTGATATACGCAAACAAATTATAACTTTTTTACTAGAAATCATAACAAATTACAATTTTAGCTTGTTTTGTTTGCTCACAATCGTAAAAAGTGAGAATTCTGAGGTCTTCTTCTTAGAAAGGGAGAGGTCCGTTGCCAGCAGTCATGGGTGGAGGTGGCAGAGGTCCAGAGTTGTTTTCGCCACCATTCATCTTCGAACCCATAATCTCGCCGCCCTGTTCCATCGGAGCGTATGCGTCTTGCGGATCCTGGAATCGGGTGAACTCTCCACGGAAGTTGAGCAATACATCGCCAGTGGCTCCCTTACGGTGCTTGGCTATGATAATCTGGGCCATGCCATGCAAGTCATTGCCCTTCTCATCCTGATATATGTGGTAGTATTCTGGGCGATGAACAAAAAGTACCATATCGGCATCCTGCTCGATGGCTCCAGACTCACGGAGGTCGCTCAGCTGTGGTCGCTTCCCCTCCAAGCCCTCACGACTCTCCACGTTACGTGACAACTGTGAAAGTGCCAATACCGGGATGTTCAACTCCTTGGCCAAGCCTTTGAGCGAACGGGAGATGGTAGACACCTCTTCCTGGCGGCTTCCAAATTTCATGCCGTTGGCATTCATCAGCTGCAAGTAGTCTATCATAAGAAGCTTCACTCCTTTCTCTCTTACCAAGCGTCGTGCCTTGGTGCGTAGTTCAAACACCGAAAGGCCTGGCGTGTCATCTACATAGATTGGGGCACCAGTCAAGTCTCTCAGGCGTTTGTCCAGCCTCTCCCACTCACTTTGGTCAAGCTGTCCGTTCAGTATCTTCTTACCCGAAATCTCACACACATTACTGATGAGTCGGTTGACGAGCTGAACGTTGTTCATTTCCAGAGAGAAGAACCCGATAGGTATGTGATAGTCTACAGCTACATTCTTGGCAATGCTTAGCGCGAAGGAGGTTTTACCCATGGCAGGACGACCAGCGATAATGACGAGGTCGGATGCTTGCCATCCAGAGGTCATTTCGTCCATCTGCTGATAGCCCGTAGGAATACCCGTCAAACCGCCCTTGTTTTGGGCAGCGCGCTGCAATATCTCTACGGCGTCCTTGATGACAGGATCTATCTGCGTGTAGTCTTGCTTCATGTTGTTTTGGGAGAGCTGAAACAGTTCTCCCTCTGCATGTTGCATGAGTGCATCTACGTCCACACTTTCATCGAAAGCTTGTGTCTCTATGTCGCCAGCATAGTGAATAAGCTGGCGAGCCATATATTTCTGTGCCAAAATGCGTGCGTGGTACTCCACGTGGGCAGCTGATGCTACTTGTGAGGAAATCTCCATGAGATAAGCACCGCCGCCTACCTTCTCTATCTCGCCCATCTTGGTGAGTTCGTCCGTCACGGTCATAATGTCCACAGGGCGTTCTTCCATGTTCATCGTCTGTATGGCCTCGTAGATTTTCTGATGACGGGGATCGTAGAAGGTCGCAGGCTTCAGTAGTTCGGATACGACAGAGAATGCGTCAGTGTCTATCATGAGCGAACCTAGCACTATCTTTTCCAGCTCCACTGCTTGCGGTTGCAGGTGGGCGTAGTTGGAGTCGATAGGTGCCTTGTTGTTTCTATTGTTGTTATTTGCTGGCATATTTTATTCGTTAAATCAGTTCATTATTTTTTGAACTTTTGGGTATCTTTGTAGAGTGCGACTTGTACGATGAGCCGAACTTCGTCCTTTTCATAGCCAAATTGGGCAAGCCACTTTGTTGCATCCTTCAATATGAAGTCGACAAGTTCGTCTTTTTGGGAACGGGAAACCAGCCCCAAGCTAGTAAACAGTGACTCCAACGCTTCTGATTTTTTATGGCGCGCCAATAGGCAGAGAGCCTTGTTGTAGAGATTGTAGCTATCCACGATGGGGTTGTGCTCCTTTTGACTTTCCAAGACGGTAAAGAAACATTTTAGCAATTCTGTGGGCGTGGCATTTTTCTTGAACTTGTCGAGATTCCTTTGCTCAAATGCAATGTATCCGTTTTTTAAGTTCTCGTCTATCATGGCTTCTACTTTGTTCACTTGTCGCCTGACGTCATCTACTTGGCGTCTTAGCAGACAATGGGCTAGGCAAAGCCTGACACTCTCGTCGTCTGGATACTTATAGTTTAATTCGTAGCAAATTTTTAGTGCATCTTCTATACGTTCTAATTCGACATAGGCATGTATCAAATCCTTCTTGAAGTTGAATGTGCCATTACCGCTTTTCTCCAACACCTCTACCACCCGCTGGCTGTGCTTAATAAACTCTTCGTAAAATTTTGACTGGTAGCAGAGTATACTCAAGTCTATTACGACGTTCTTATCATTAGGTTTCAGTTCTAGAGCTCTGTTCAGGTGATAAAAAGCCTCGTCACGATTTGCCTTATCTGCAATTCTGCTTAAACTTACACCTTTCATCCAGTGGTACTTGCATGTGTCGGTTTCCAGATGGTCTAGAAGCGACAACGTTAGATGGTCATCACCTCTTCTGAAGGAGAAATCTGCGATTTTCTCCCGGACTTCTTTGAACGCTTGCTCTTGGTAAAAGTCCGCACCCAGAAAGCAGTATCCCATGTGTACATGATTGGATAGCTTTTCCGTAAAAGGATTATAGAATGACTCGACCATCGATGAGTACAGGAAGAAACGGTGTAGTACCCGCACATAGTGTACTAAAGGATTATTTATAGACTTAGTTTTAGGAAAAACTTCATCCTTTGCCTCTTGTGCCGGCATGAGGGCCTCCAACATATCTGGTTGATGCTTAGTAAGATCTATTAGCCCATAGATATCGCTGTCGGTCATATTGGTGCGGCTTCTAAGCACCTGGAGCGTTTCTTTTAGTTTAGGATGCTTCATGATAATCTCAGACACATATGGCAGGTTCTCATCGAATGGCAAGAACCAATGGCTTAGACTATGGAAAAAAGCAACGTCCTTTATCTGGCTAAATAGCCCGACATAAGGATCGTAGCCTTGTTTTTCAAGAGCTTCTTTGAAAGCGACAGGACTTTCGTAGCCGTGCCATTTCTCTTTACCATCTGCATTGTCGCTTCCGATGATTCCTTCTTCTTCGCTCTCTGTACTCCAATCAACGCACTCTGTAGCAAGTCTCTTCATGATTAACGTGCTTAGTTTCTTTTGTTTCTTGAATGAGAGCTTTGACAAAGACAGCTGCTCTTGTACCTCTTCTAAATCTTTTGCAAAAGACGGAGCCTTCTCCAATGCTTGTGACACCCATTGGCGACTCCTCTCACCGATCATGTATTGAGGCATGACTGCTAGGCACAATGCTACGCCTACCAAGGCTCTGGCCTTGGTACTGGGTGACGAGGTCTTCATGTAACAGTCAAACAAAAGGTTGCATTTAGCCAAGTCGAAGATATTGAGGCAGGCCAAGGTTATAGCAGTGACGAACAGACATGCAGAATGCTCGTCTATAATAGGCGAAAGCAGCAACATTTCTATTTTTTGCAGTTGTTGCTCATCACTTAGCATACCTAGGGATGTAAGATAAGAGAAGACGTTGTTTCGATAGATGTTGAGTTCCCTTTCTATACTAGTACTTTCCGCTGCCAATTCTTCTGGCGAAAGTTTGGACTTTAGGTTGAGCATGGCCTTTTCTGCGAGCATGTCGGCTATTGTTTCCTCGAAGTCGGCATCCTTCAACTCCCTATTTCTCCTGCTCAAGGCTAAAAAAGTGGAGTCTTGTCTGTTTCTTTCGTCTATTTCCAATTGACATCCCAGAGTATATAACCTATCTTGGATAGAAAGGTAATACGCTGTAAAATCCACTTTGTCTTTGTTGAGTTTTTTTTGACCAAAGGCAAGGGACGAGAAGTCTAACTCCAATTCTTCTATCTGTTGGTTGTATTTGCTAAAATCTTCGTTGTTTTCTACAGCCTCCTTGAGGAGGAGAAAAGCAGCGACAAGCTTGTTTTCGGAAATGGCCTTGATGATCTTTTCTGTGGATTCTTGATACCAAATCATAGTTTTTATTGTTTTTAAGTGTGTTAGTTGGGGCATTCTTTGTGTGTTAGTTGGGGCATTATTTGCTTGCTACCAATGTCATTTTGCCCTATTTCGAGCCAATTCCAAGTCGCGCTTCCTTGGTTCCATGGCGTGCTCGTATTTTTGGCGAGGTAGATGCTGAATGGTTGGTTCGTCGCAGCCGCAGTATTTCTTCAGTATATCTGAATATTTGGCTACCCCATTCTTGTTGATGCTGTCTACGGCCATATCGTATGCTCTCAGGAATTTTTTGAGTTGTTGTTGACGGAGAGAGCCAGTCATCGCTTTTTTACTAAAGGCAATGGCTCCTAGCTGTAGATTTTGGTCTCTGCTGTCTAATAACACTGTGTGCTGGCAAATCCTGGCTTTTGTGGCGTGTGGCTCTGGGAGCAACATTGCATCCATCTCGTTGTTGAGCAACATACGCAGTCTGAGATTGACATCGTTAATCTGTACTCTATAAACCTCAAATTTTGGTTTCCCGCTGTCTACCGCCAGGTCGGCGAGATAGTCTGTGGCGGAAAAACGAGTCATGGCAATCATCTTGTCAGACAACTGCTTGAGTTGGGATATACGTGCCTTTTTGTTAGCGATGAGTTGCCAATGCAGATTGGTAGAGACGGGATAAGTCAGGGCGACACCTTTCTTTTCCAGCATGGCTCCCCTTATCAGGTCGGTCATAGAGCCTTCCACTCTCCCTCTGGCAATAGCAGTATCACAATCCATTTGGGCATTGTAGATGCGGAAGTGCACACATACCCCTTGTTTTAGGAACATGCTGTCTTCGTATGCAAGATAGATAGGTAGACAATCCAGTGTAGGCATAACTGCTATCTTCAGGGCTGCACGGTCTATGCTGTCCAGTCGTGCTTTCTCCTGTTTGCTGAGCCATGACTGTTTTTGCTCAGACTGACCGCAACTGGCCAACCCGAACAAAAGCATCGAGATGCCAACAGCTATCATTGAAATTTTCTTCATGATTTTATCGCATTTAGGGTTTCTGATGAGAAACGCCTAGTATTATTCCACATAGAGCACTAATCCCTTGAGGTATTCACCCTCTGGGTGATAGATGTTGATAGGATGGTCGGCAGGCTGGTGCAACTGATGTAAGATGCGAACCTTGCGTCCTGCTTGTGCTGCTGCGGTGAACACGGCATTGCGGAAATTATCCTTGGTAACCACCTGAGAACAGCTGAAAGTGAAGAGGATTCCACCCTTTTTAATACGCTGCAATCCCTTGACGTTAAGGCGAGTATATCCTTTCAGTGCATTACGAAGCGCTGCGCGATGCTTGGCAAAAGCTGGAGGGTCCAGGATAATCAGGTCGTACTGCTGATCGTGTTCGTCCAAGTACTTGAAGGCATCCTCACATATCGCCTCATGACGAGCATCTCCAGGAAAGTTGAGGGCGATGTTTTCGTTGGTCAGTTCTATCGCCTTGGCACTACTGTCTACCGAGTGTACAGCCTTGGCATCTCCTCGCATTGCATACACCGAGAAACCGCCTGTATAGCAAAACATATTGAGTACGCTCTTTCCCTTGGCGTATTTTTCCAGAAGTGAGCGATTCTCTCGCTGGTCTACAAAGAAACCCGTCTTCTGTCCTCGCAACCAGTCGATATGGAATTTGAGCCCATTTTCTACAGCTATGTCATCGGCATCTCCACCTAGAATAAAACCATTCTCCTGTCTTAAATCTGCCTTGTAAGGCAAGGTCGTCTCGCTCTTGTAATAGATATTTTGAAGGGCATCGCCCATAACCTGCTTAAGAGCTTGGGCTATCTCCATACGACATACATGCATACCCACACTATGAGCCTGCATGACGGCCGTAGGACCATAACAGTCGATGACTAGTCCAGGCAAGTTGTCTCCTTCGCCGTGTACGAGTCGGTAAGTGTTGTTGTCAGGATTTCCTGCGATGCCCAGTGCCAATCTTACATTGTATGCAGAGTTTAGGCGAGCTGACCAAAAGTCGTTGTCGATGGTGATGTCCTTGAAAGAGAGTACTCGCACGGCAATGGAACCGATTTGATAATGTCCCACTGCGATAAAATCACCAGAGGCGGTAAACACTTTGACGGTTTCGCCTTCCTCTATGTCATTGTCCATGTGCTGGATGGCACCTGAGAATATCCAAGGATGGAAACGCTTGAGCGACTCTTCCTTGCCTTTCTTCAAATATACGTTCTTATACATCATATTGTTTTATACCTTTTTATAATTGTGGAGACTTTACAAGTCATCCAATTCGTAATCTCCGTCTTTTTGCAAACGGATGAATTCCTCGTATAGATTGATGCAGCACCAAGCGTCTGTAGCTGCATAGAGACATTGGGCTTCCCGCAATTGCGATACCTCCCAGTTGCTGAGACGCTGCGCCTTACTTATCTTTTGGTGAAAGAGATTGGCATATAGCTTCTGCAAGCTTAAGTCTTTGATTCCAAAATTCTTGGCAATCTCTTGCAACTCAATAAAATACCCTGCATTAAACTCACTTCTTCTGTGAAGTTGCATCAAGTCATCGTGCCATGACAAACCAATCTTTGGTACGGTCTTGTCTTCCAATAGGCGAATGATAGCTGGTGTCATGCCTGTAAGGTGTAGACGGAAGAGATAGCATGTGTCATGGGAGCTAACTTGCAACAAGGAAACTTTATAGTGTTGTCCTTTGGAGAAGGCTGGCCGTGTCTCTGTGTCCATGCCCAAAATTTTCTGTTTAAGGAGAAAGTCTACGGCGTCTTCTGTATCCTCGGGCTTGTCTATAATGACTATTTTACCAGGGAAAAGTATCCTTGGTAAACTGTTGATTGTC
The DNA here is from genome assembly GCA_963657075.1 of bacterium. Lineage (GTDB taxonomy): Bacteria > Bacteroidota > Bacteroidia > Bacteroidales > Bacteroidaceae > Prevotella. Next base: position 18,355 of record CAVKLF010000019.1, read on the forward strand.
TTCTTGTCAAAACTAGTGAAAATAATCTTCATTGCTCGTTAATTTCTTTACAAGTTGCAAAATTAAAAAAAAAAGATGAGAAAATAGATGATTTCTCATTATTTTTCGCTAATTTTGCAATTGAAATATTCTAAAGTTAGCAAAATGGCAAGAAAAAGAACAGAACGCAAAGCTAAATCTTTTAGCGAAGCTATTGGTTTACAATATATATTCAATAATACTATCACAGACTTCTTCATAGGACTAGCCTTGGTCGTAGTTGCAGTGCTAGGAATCATAGCTATGATTTCTTTTCTCAATACTGGTGCAGCCGACCAGAGCATTTTGGAAGATTTGCGACCAGGTGAATGGACTAATTCGCAGCAACAGTTCAAAAACTATTGTGGCTCACTTGGAGCCTTGGCATCTTATTGGTTGATGGCGGTCAATTTTGGACTACCGGCCTTTCTGTTGCCATGTTTCATGATGATGGTGGGATTTCAGTTGATGCATATTTATAAGGTGAACTTGTGGAAGTGGTTCTTCTGTCTGATGGTGGTTATGGTATGGACTTCCATCACGTTCGCCAAATTTCTCACTCCCTTGCTGGGTGATATGATTTTCAATCCCGGTGGCAAGCATGGCATCTTCATAGTAAATAGCCTTGAAAATGTCATAGGCCCTCCTGGATTGACAGCCATCTTACTTTTTACCGCTATCGCATTTCTCACTTATCTCACCACGGAGACTATCAATGTAGTAAGAAAAGCTCTCAACCCTATTGGGTACATATCCAGCAAGGTGAAGTTTGAAATAACCAATCACGGAAAGGCCAGCGAGGCTGTGGAGGAAGCTTATCTGAATGCAGAAAGAGGCCCTATGCAAGACTCGAATGAAACCTATCAGGAGAATGAACATGCCACGGTTATTGACCTCGACTTGAACCCAGAGAATACTTTCGCTACAACTTCCGGAGCAGGCAATACCGCCAATGCCTCGGCAGAGGAGTCTCTCGTGCCTTCTACCAAGGAAGAAGCTGATGACTCTGTAGATTATACAGAACAGGGAGAACCTTCTTTGTTGAAGCAGCAGCGAGAACTTCGTCCCAAACGTGCGGAACAGGAGGCACAAGATAAGTTGGCTGCAGAAAATGAAGGGACTGACAACATCGGCATGGACATCTCGGTTGCCACTGCTGATGAGAAAGCGACGGGCAATACGGTAAGCAACGCAGAGGTGCTCAACACACCGATCAATCCGAAGGAGCCGTTTACACGATACAAGTACCCTACCCTCAGTCTGCTCAAGAAATATGATGACGAGGGGGTAAATATCGATGAGGAGGAACAGCGTGCCAACAAAAATCGTATCATCGAGGTGCTCGGCAACTTCGGCGTACAGATCAAGACCATCCGTGCCACCGTGGGTCCTACTATCACCCTTTACGAGATTCAGCCGGCAGAAGGTGTGCGCATCTCTAAGATCAAGAATCTAGAAGATGACATCGCCTTGAGCTTGGCGGCTCTTGGTATTCGTATCATTGCTCCAATCCCCGGTAAAGGCACAATCGGTATCGAGGTGCCTAATGCGAAGGCCAACATCGTGAGTATGGAGAGTATTCTCAACTCCAAGAAGTTCCAGGAAACCAAGATGGAACTGCCTGTTGCTTTGGGTAAGACGATTACCAATGAAGTGTTTATGGTAGACTTGGCCAAGATACCTCACTTGCTCGTAGCGGGTGCTACCGGACAGGGTAAGTCTGTTGGTCTAAACGCCATCATCACCTCTTTACTATACAAGAAACATCCTAATGAGTTGAAGTTTGTGCTGATAGACCCCAAGAAGGTGGAGTTTAGTGTATATGCCCGTATTACCAATAAGTTTATGGCTGCCGTACCAGACGAGGAGGAACCTATCATTACAGACGTAACCAAGGTGGTTCGCACCCTCAATAGTCTCTGTGTGTTGATGGACAGCCGTTACGACTTGTTGAAGAAGGCGGGTGCTCGTAATATCAAGGAATACAACCAGAAATACATCAACCATAAGCTGAGATTGACGGATGGGCATGAATACATGCCATACATAGTCGTAGTCATAGATGAGTTTGGCGATTTGATTATGACAGCAGGCAAAGAGGTGGAACTTCCTATCGCCCGTATTGCCCAATTGGCTCGTGCCGTGGGAATCCATATGATTATCGCCACACAGCGTCCTACTACAAGTATCATCACGGGTAACATCAAGGCGAACTTCCCAGGCCGAGTGGCGTTCAAGGTAACTTCGGCCATTGACTCAAAGACCATCCTCGACCGTACGGGCGCCAACCAGCTCATCGGACGTGGTGATATGCTTTATCTCAATGGCAATGAGCCTGTTCGTGTTCAGTGTGCCTTTGTAGACACTCCAGAAATCGAGCGCATCAATGAGTACATCTGCGAACAACCCGGTCCTATAGAACCCATGGAGTTGCCAGAGCCAGCCAACGAAGATGGCAGTAATGGAGGAAACGGCAGCGTAGATGCCCGCAATTTGGATCCATTCTTTGAGGAAGCAGCACACGCCATTGTTCTCTCCCAGCAGGGAAGTACCAGTATGATACAGCGCCGTTTCAGTATCGGATACAATCGCGCCGGTCGTCTCATGGACCAGATGGAAGCAGCTGGCATTGTTGGTATTGCACAGGGCAGCAAGCCTCGTGAGGTGCTCTTGCAGGATGAGAACCAACTCAATACCTTGTTGGCTCAACTGAGAAATAGCTAAATCGTTAAACCCTTAAGCCGCAAAAGCATCTAATCTCATAATTCGCTTTTGCGGCTATATTTTTTGTAAGTACTGTAAAAAAAATAAGAAAGGAATTTAAAATGAAGAAATTATGTTTGTTAGCGTTTGCCGCCATGCTAGGCTTTAATGCGATGGCACAGACAGCACAGCAAGTGTTGGATAAGACGGCTGCAGTTATAGGCAACAAGAATGGAGCCAGCGCCAACTTCAAGATGTCGAGCAGCAAGTATGGGAATGCCAGTGGCACGATTGCCATCAAGGGAAATAAGTTTAATGCGCGCACATCTCAAGCGATAGTCTGGTACAATGGCAAGACCCAATGGACTTACCTGAAGAAGACCAACGAAGTAAATGTCAGCAATCCTACGCAGGCCAAGCAAATAACGATGAACCCTTATACCTTTATCAATATCTACAAGAGCGGTTACAAGTCTACACTCAAGACAGCAGGTGGCAGCTACCAAGTACATCTTGTAGCGACTGACCAAAAACGCTCTATCCCCGAAATGTATATTACCATCAATAAGCAGACTTATGTCCCTTCGCAAGTCAAGATGCGACAAGGTAGCGGATGGAGCACCATCGATATCAGTGGGTTTAAGAGCAAGAATATTTCCAACTCCACATTTACCTTCAATAGTAAAGAGTGTCCGTCTGCCGAAATTGTAGACTTGCGATAAGCCTAAGGCAAATTTACAGCCATTTAGGTAAAAACTAGTGTATATTTGTAAATAATCCAAAAATATATTGTATTTATTCCAAATTTGTTTGGAGGTTTGCCAGAAATTCCTTACCTTTGCATCAAACATTAAAAGAAGATAGAAGTATGAAACAAACAGAAGCCTATAGTAGACTGATGAATCTTGGCATTCGCCCATCCGTTCAGAGATTAGCCATTATGGACTATCTGATTCATCACCCTATCCATCCTACTGTGGATGAAGTATACCAAGGATTGTGCGAGCGTGTGCCTACGCTTAGCAGAACTACAGTGTATAACACCTTGCGAATGTTGAGCGAGAAGGGGGCGGCTCAGATGATAACCATCGACGATCATCGCGTATGTTATGATGGAGACATTCGTGCCCATGTCCACTTTTTTTGCAAGAAATGTGGCAAGGTCATCGATCTGTTTGGAGAGAAGGCGCCCCATTTGGACAGTCCGATTCAGGTAGAAGGTCATATTGTCCAGGAGGAGCAACTATATTATAAAGGTATCTGTTCTGATTGTGCAAAAACACTCGATTAAGAACACATTATACAAACAACATTAAATACAATACATTATGAAGAAAAAATTTATTTGCACCGTATGTGGGTACATTTACGAGGGAACAGAAGCTCCAGAGAAGTGCCCTATTTGCAAGGCTCCAGCCAGCAAGTTTAATGAAATGGAAGATACTGTAGACACTGATTTGACATTTGCAACAGTACACGTACTCGGCCAGGCTTACAAGGACGGCGTAGATGAGGAAGTCATCAAGGGACTGAAGGACCATTTCAATGGTGAGTGCGGTGAGGTTGGCATGTATCTTGCCATGGCGCGTCAGGCAGACCGCGAGGGTTATCCAGAGATAGCCGAGGCTTACAAGCGCTATGCTTACGAGGAGGCCGATCATGCATCTCGTTTCGCAGAGCTACTAGGCGAAGTTTTGGGTGATACCAAGAGCAACCTTGAGGCTCGTATTGCTGCAGAGAAGGGAGCTTGCGAGGATAAGTTCCGCATCGCCAAGTTAGCAAAGGAGCAGGGATCTGATGCCATCCACGACACTGTGCATGAGATGGCCAAGGATGAAGCTCGTCATGCAGCAGGCTTTGCCGGTCTTTACAAGAGATACTTCAAGTAAGACAAGAATACCGCTAGTAATAAGAAAAGAGTCACGGCTTTATAGCTGTGACTTTTTGCTTATTTTAAGACTAAATCTTGTTTTTTCTATCTATATATTTGTGTAATCTCGGATTTTTATGTACCTTTGCATATAATCTTGGTTGCATAGCATGCAGCTGACAGTCAGTAAAAACTACAAATATGGAAATGACAGAGCAAACAATTCTCCAGGTAGAGCGTTACATAAGAAAGGTAGCGCAAAAGTTCCCGGCGCCTGTTAGCGACGATGAAACTTCAATGTTGACCGACATCCACGTGAGGGTATCACAGGATAGCGGCGAACTTCTTGCCTTTGATGACGACGAAAACGAGATTACCCGTTGTGTCGTGGAACAATGGATAGAGAGCAAGGACGAGAATTTTTATGATGAGATAGCCAAATGCCTTCGAGACTTGTTGCGCAAGAATGCAGATATCGTCGATAATCTGGGCATCTTGAAGCCATACAGTTTTGTACTGGAGGATGATGACAAGGAAAATCTAGGCGAGTTGTATTTGGCAGATGATGATACCATCATTGTAGGCGGCGACTTGATGGAAGGGCTCGACCACGACCTCGATGACTTCCTCGACGACTTGCTGAAGGAGAAATAGCAATATGCTTCACTAGATATCATATGAAAGAGAGTAAAGTAATGCTCCATGGGCGATTCCATAACATTACTTTACTCTCTTTTCGTATGTAAAGGCATGGTGCTTTACTGGTCAGTTGTAGCTTTCTTTCTTTTCTTCAATTCCAGTTTCGGAATCTTGACTTTCTGCCCACGCTTCACTTCCTTGATACCATTCAATGCCTCTACGTAGCATTCCATTCCAGAACCTAAATATCGGTTGCTGATGCTGGTAAGCGATTGTCCATCGCCTACTGTTACTACTTCGGCAACGCCTACGATGCGGTAGGCTCCTGTTCGCACACGAGCATCCTCATTATATTTGTCAGTGGCGATTGTCTTCTCGACCTTTGACTTATCTGTAGGCTTTTCTTCCTTCCCTACCTTCTCGCTGGCTTTGGCTTTTTCTACTTGTTCTTTGTTTTTTATAGCCTCGCTAGCTTGTGCCATTTTGGCACTATCCACTTTAGCTCTTTGGCGGATAGAATCTTCTGTTGGGATAGCAGCAGGCTTGGCTGGTTTGGCTACAGGCTGGGCTGCAGTCTTAGCATTCTGCATGTAAGAAAGCTGTGCCTCCAGGTGGTCTCTCTGAGCCTGCATCTTTCCATAATTGAATGCGAACCATCCCATGCCACCTATCAAAGCTACGATGACGAGGCAAGCTATTATTGCGAAGTAACGAGGAATGACCAAATGATGCGATGAAGAAGTAGGCTCGTCTTGCAGTTCTGCCTCTTCTGCCTTATTAACCGACTTTTCTTCCTCCTCTATCTTTTCGTTGCCACTCTCAGTGATACTTTCCTTTTCGACTGCTGCATCATTTTGTTCTTGGCTCTCTTGCATTGGTAGAGCGATAACTTCTGCAGAAGTGTCGTATTGGGATAAAGACTCCTCGGGCGCTGGTGTGTCGAGGAAGTCAACGACTCCATTCGTTTCCTCAGGCTTCACTTCAGATGTTGTCTCAGAAATTGCCTCGGGTTGAGTTTCAACTGTTGTCTCAGAAATCTCCTCGGGTTGCGTTTCAACCTTTGTCTCAAGTTTCGTTTCCTCTGGCTTCACTTCCGATGTTGTCTCAGAAACCGCCTCGGGTACGCTGTTGACTTCTGCTTCAGCAACCATATCTGTTGTTTCGGAAGAAGTAGAGATTTCAAACTTACGGTCGATGCTGTCGAAGTCTACCCCATCGTTTACCACGATAGTTTCAAATTGAGCAAAGGGTTTATTGACTATTTCCTTGAGGATATTGTCTGGGGTGAAGGTAATCTTGTCCCTACCCTCCAAGACGATGCGTTCGCCCGTGTTTACATTGATGCTCTCGCGGTCTTTGATGGCTGTTACCTTAAAAGTGCCTAGCCACTTGATTTTGACCAGCTTGTCTTCTTGGAGTCCGCCATTTGCCACTTCAAACATCTTGCGGATGAAGAGCTCTGCTTCCATTTGGCTAAGGCTGCTTTTCTCTGCAAGTGCGTTAGCCAAGCTGTTTAAGCTAAATTTACTCATTGGCGGTTCCTCCATTCTTTAGTTTCTCCTTGACGGCTGCTACAGGGCGGAAACCTAATACCAACTTAGGTGGTACTAGCTGTCGCTTTTTGGTGGTAGGATTGACTACCACACGTTCCATGCGCTTCTTCACTTCGAAACTGCCGAAGTTGGGAATGGAGACAGACTCTCCATCCTCAAACTCCGCTATCATCGCATCGATGACCTTGCGCACGAGTCGCTGGGTGTCTTCTTGCGAATATCCTGTTTGTTGCGCTAACTCGGCGATATATTCTTTATTGTTCATTATTCTATATTCTATGAGGTGTAATCTCGTAACTGTATCGGTCTACAAGGAGCAGATTATTTGACCACCTCTCCATAGAGATCAAACTCTTCGCTTTGCGTTATCTTTACCTGATAGAAACATCCCGTTCTGAGCCGTTTCCCGCAGACTGGTATCAGTACCTCAGGGTCTACCTCGGGCGAGCAGAACTCAGTTCTGCCGATATAGTAGTCGCCCTCCTTGCGGTCGATGATGACTTGCATGGTCTTCCCTACCTTATCGGCTTCCACCTCTTCGCTGATGCCTTGCTGCAGCATCATCAGTTCGTCTAGTCTTCGCTGTTTTACCTCTTGTGGTACATCGTCTTCGTAATGATTGGCGCTATAAGTGCCTTCTTCTTCTGAGTACGCAAAGGCTCCCATGCGCTCAAATCGCTGCTCGCGAACGAAATCCATCAGTTCATGGAAATCCTCTTGGGTCTCGCCGGGGAATCCCACCATCAGTGTGGTACGGATATGGATACCGGGTACTCGCTGGCGTATCTGCGACAGCAGGTCGATGGTCTCTTGCTTGGTTACATGGCGGTGCATGCGTGAGAGCATGTGGTCGCTGATGTGCTGCAGGGCAATATCGAGATACTTGCACACGTTAGGCTTTTCGCGCATTACGTCGAGCAAGTCCATGGGAAACTGGTTGGGATAAGCGTAGTGCAAGCGAATCCATTTTACGCCAGGGATGTCTGCCATCTCGCTGATGAGTTCTGTAATGTGATGTTTACCGTCGAGGTCTACTCCATAGTAAGTAAGCTCTTGGGCGATAATCTGAAATTCCTTGACTCCATCTTTTACCATGTCTCTCACTTCCTGCAGAATCTCTTCCTTAGGCCTGGAGGTGTGCTTGCCTGTAATAATAGGTATGGCACAATAGGCACAGTGGCGGTCGCACCCTTCGGCTATCTTGATGTAGGCATAATGGCGAGGTGTGGTGAGATGGCGATAACCGTCGCAAGCTGGCACGTCTGCCTTGCCTAAGTCCTTGAGCAGTTGTTTGTAGTTAAATTTGCCATAAAACTTGTCTACCTCTGGCATTTCCTCTTCCAGTTCTTTCTGGTATCGCTGTGACAGGCACCCCATCACATAGAGTTTGCTGAGCCTCCCCTCTTCCTTAGCCTGTATGAATTCCAGGATGGTGTCGATGCTTTCCTGCTTGGCATCCTCGATAAATCCGCATGTATTTATGACGGCTATCTCACCTTGCGGACGCTTGGCGTCGTGTACACAGTGATAACCGTTTGCCTCGAATTGTTTCATGAGCAGCTCGCTGTCCACGAGGTTCTTGGAGCAGCCCATGGTGATGATATCGATTTGATTTTTCCTCATTGATTCCTATCTTATTAGTGCTTGAAGAGTGAGTCTACAAATTCTTTTTTGTTGAAGAGCTGGAGGTCTTCCATGCCCTCGCCCAGTCCGATATACTTCACTGGCACCTTGAGCTGGTCGCTGATACCGATGACCACACCGCCCTTGGCTGTACCATCGAGTTTGGTGATGGCGAGCGAAGATATCTGGGTAACTGCGGCAAACTGTTTGGCTTGCTCAAAGGCATTCTGTCCGGTACTGCCGTCCAACACGAGCATCACCTCGTCTGGCGCCTCAGGCAACACCTTCTTCATCACCTCCTTGATTTTCTTAAGCTCGTTCATGAGGTTCACCTTATTATGCAGTCTTCCGGCGGTGTCGATAATGACTACGTCGGCATCGTTTGCCTTGGCGCTCTGCAAGGTGTCGAAAGCTACGCTGGCTGGGTCGGAGCCCATCTGTTGCTTTACCACAGGCACGCCTACTCTCTCTCCCCAGATGCTAATCTGTTCTACAGCTGCAGCACGGAAGGTGTCGGCAGCACCGAGGTAAACCTTCTTGCCTGCTTTCTTAAACTGATAGGCCAGTTTGCCGATGGTAGTGGTCTTGCCTACGCCGTTGACACCCACCACGAGTATCACGTATGGCCGGTGGTCGGATGGCAAATCCCAGTCATCGTTATCCTCTGTATGGTTTTCCGCCAGCAGTTTGGCGATTTCATCACGTAGTATCTGGTTGAGTTCCGATGTGGATACGTACTTGTCGCGAGCCACACGCTCCTCGATGCGCTGGATGATCTTGACCGTAGTTTCCACGCCTACATCCGACGTGATGAGCACTTCTTCCAGGTCATCAAGCACATCATCGTCTACGGTAGACTTTCCTGCCACCGCACGTGCCAATTTTCCGAACACACTCTCTTTTGTCTTTTCGAGACCCTTATCAAGAGTTTCCTTTTTCTTGTTGCTGAATAATCCGAATAATCCCATAATTATAGCTATAATTTTGTGCAAAGATACAAAAAAAAACGAATCCATCGGTTATTTTGCATCGGAAATTACAATTTAACGGATGAATTCGCTTGAAAATGGGCAATTTAGGTTGTTGGATAAGCCCTAAAAGCCCTTTTATGTGATGTTTTTCAGTTGGGAAGTTAAGGGGAGTTAAGAGAAGTTATCGCTCTCTACGAGAGCTGTG
>CAVKLF010000020.1:0-27479 GCA_963657075.1 bacterium
TACGTGAGGAGGATACTCCCATCCAAACATTAATACTTTCATATAGCAGTCCTCCTTCTATTAATATTGATATTTTTCTAGTAACTCAAGTGCACGGAGTATCTCTGCCACGTTCATGGCGAACGAGGTAGCTCCACGTCCTGCAAACGGTGGGTTGCCATCAAAGAGTTCGCTGATGGTTCCGAGGCAATGGTATGACATTTCGTCCTCGTATCCTACCATCTGTCGCTCTACGAAGCTGAGACGTGTACGCTTATAAAGCTTCAGGCTTGCCTCCATATAGAAACCGCCGAGCCAAGGCCATGCCGTACCCTGATGGTAAGCGTAGTCGCGCTGGGTCTGAGGACCTACATAGATGGGGTTGTAACCGCCACTCTTCGGCGAGAGCGAACGCAATCCCTTCGGAGTCAATAATTCGCGTGTACAGATGTCAAGCACTTTCTTCTTCTGGTCTTGTGTCAATGGAGAATAGTCGAAAGCTACAGGGAATATCATGTTTGGGCGCACGCTCCAGTCTATCATATTGCCGTCTACGTAGTCATACAGATAACCATACTCATTGAGGAAGGTATCGAGGAACGACTGCTTGGTAACTTCAGCCTGCTTCAAGAGTTTCTGCTGCACATCTTCTCTTCCTTCCACCCCAGCAAGGGCAGCACAGAAGCACAAGGCATTGTACCAAAGGGCGTTAAACTCTACGATATATCCTGTACGCGGAACTACTGGGCGACCATTGGCGGTGGAGTTCATCCAAGTAACTGCTTTATCCTTACCATTGGTATAGACCAGTCCGTTCTCCTTCAGCTGTAGGTTAGGATGCTTATTCTCTTGAATGAAATGAATTACATCCTTGACAAAATGTCCATACTTCTGGAGGCATTCTTCCTTGCTTGTCTCCTTGGCATACTGCTGGATAGCCCAAATAGCCCACAGAGGTACATCAGGCTGCTCTATCTCTGCGATATGCACACTGATTGGCTTGCCTACCATAAACTCATAATATCCCTTCATCGCCGTCTTCATCACCAATTCGAAGTAGGCATTCTCCTCTATCGAGAGTGTCAAGCCCGGAAGAGAGATGAATGTATCGCGGGCACGGCACTTAAACCAAGGATATCCTGCCAGGATGTAGCGGTCGTCGTTATTCTCACGGCGATGGAACTGATGGGCAGCATTCACCAGGCAGTGGAAGAAGTTGTCGCGAGGGGCACGCTCATCCACCTCCTTGTCGAAGAGCTTTTTCAGTGTACTCGACTTAATCTCGGATGTAGAGGCAGCAAAGACAATAGACTCGCCTTTCTTGATACCCATCTCGAAGTAGCCAGGCACGTAGAGGTCTTCATTAGAAGCATAACCTCTCTCCTGCTCCTTAGGGTATTCTACACCGCGATACCAGTCTGGACAGAACTTAAACTCGTTCTTCTTGGAAAACTGCATGTAGAGGTCTGGATAACCTGCATACATACATGTCTTGATACCGTTATCTACCGCAGAATACTCACGAGAAGCTGTACCGTTCTCATGGGTAAACTGGCGCACGCTACGGAAAGCCAAGAATGGACGGAAACGCAGTGTTGTGGCAGAATGACCATCCACCAATGTGTAGCGAAGCAAGATGCGGTTTTCGTAATGCTGGAAAACCACTTCCTTCTTCAGTATCACACCACCTACACGGTAAAGTGTAGTAGGCACCTTATCGCAATCAAACTCACGAATGTACTTGTGACCCATCGGACTATAGTTATTGCCTTGGTACTTGTGCAGTCCGAGATTGAACTCAGCGCCATGCTGAACCACTGTAACGTCGAGCGAACTGAGGAGCACATGGTTCTCATCGTCCAGTTCTGGAACTGGAACGACAAGCAGCCCGTGATACTTGCGCGTATTACAGTCTACAATCGTTGAGCACGAATAAGCACCGGAGCGGTTAGTACGTAGCAACTCCTTTGGCAATGACTCTTGTAGGTTAGTCATCAGGGCCTTTTCGAATTTTAGATAACTCATAGATCTATATTAAGGTTTTTAATATTTTGTTGACTATTTTAATTGCTTTCAAAGGTAATACTTTTTTGTGATTTATCAAAGTTTTTCGTGTATCAATTTCATAAAAACTTCATTTCTTATGTTATACAACACATTTTCCTTGCTTTTCTCTTGATTATTCAAAGAAAAAGTAGTACTTTTGTAGTTGGTTTTGGGCATCAACTAAAACTTTCATGAGTTTTACACCGGTAAAAAAGATAAGGATACATGTCAGGAAAAGGCAAATATGACAACGAAAAAGTTGCAAAGCAGATAGCCGAACTATGGGGAGGCATCGGGGAAGAAGAGTTCTCGGCACTGAAGGAACACATTCAGGTTAGTAAGTTCAAGAAGAACGATATCATCTACGAGAACGAGGGCAATCCTGTCGATGCAATGTGCTTGATTTCGGGCAAGGTGAAGATTTACAAGGAGGGAATCGGTGGCAAGAGCCAGATTATCCGTGTCATCAAACCCATCGAGTTTTTTGGCTTCCGTGCCTACTTTGCCGACGAAATCTACAAGACGGCAGCCATGGCTTTGGAAAATTGTGTCATCGCACATTTCCCAATGGCTGTACTTATGAAGATCATGTCCAAGAGTTTCAACGTCGGTTACTTCTTTATCAAATACCTCAGCGTGGAGATAGGAAAGTCGGACGACCGCACCGTCAATCTTACACAGAAGCATGTACGTGCAAGACTTGCCGAGGGCTTGCTTTTCCTCAAGGAATCATATGGGATGGAAGAGGACGGAAAGACACTGGATGTAAGACTGAGCCGTGAAGACCTCTCCGATATCTGTAACATGACTACGAGCAACGCCATCCGTACGCTTTCTGCCTTTGTATCCGAAAAGCTCATCAAAGTGGACGGCAGAAAAATAGGACTACTTCAAGAAGAGGAAATACAAAAAATAGCAGAACAGGGATAGCCCTATTCTGCTATTTTTCTATGAAGACCTGCCGTAAGTCGGTCTCTCGTTATACAGGTATCAAAAAATTGATAACTTCTTGTATGACTGTAATTTGATAAGCTCCTACCGGTGTCTGCATCAGTCTGCCATCGATACCTATCATGGCATGCGACGACTCCAACACCTCTACCTCACGAGTGCGATACGGATGCACGCTCTTATGATTGAGAAATTTACCCCTCACGAAGAGATAGATACCCTCAAAGATTTGGGTAATCTGGGGATGGTACACTACTGAAACATCCAACAGCCCGTTGTAAGGCACTGCGTTTGGAGTCTGTCCGTAACCTGTGGCATTTCCGATGCACATCGTCATTACCCGGCGCTTGATAACATCCGAGTTGATCTTGATGTGCATCTTGTAGTCCAACCGCTGAAATACCAGTAGAATAAATGAGATAAGGAACGACAGGGCACGGGAGCCAAACACATGATGTGTCTTGCGGCGCAGGTTCATGATGGCTGCGATAAAACCGACATTGATACAGTTAAGGAAATAGCGGCGGCACTTCTCCCCTTTCTTGTTGGTATAGCGGATGCAGCCTAGGTCTATCTTGCGGATGCGACGCTGCTTGAGCGAAACCACCGTCTGCTCAATGTCACTATCGCTAAAGCCCCAAAAATGAGCAAAGTCATTCATCAGTCCGTTAGGAATCACTCCGAGGGCTACCTCATCCCTCTCCTTCTGGTCTATCTGCATCAAGCAGTTGACGGCATCATTGAGCGCAGAATCTCCTCCCACAATGACTATCGTCTTATAGCCATTGTTGACAAACATCTTAACCAGACGCTCCACGCTTTTCTGGTTTTCGCTCTGCACGAAATCGTAGTCTACCTGCTGTTGTTTCAAGACTTTCTCTATCTTTTCCCAACGCTTGTTGCTACGCCAACCGCCCCGAGGACAATACAAGAGTCCCCACTTGTTCTCATTTGCTGCCACCTTTTGATCTATATTAAATGTTAAATGTTATGTGCCAGATTGCATCAAGTTCAAAACCTGGTCCACCTTTTGTCCCATCGGCTGCAAGGCATCTATCCAGTGAATAGTAAATCCTCTACGCTCCATGCCCCTAAACCACGTCATCTGGCGCTTGGCAAACTGATGGATAGCTATCTCCAGACCTCTGAACATCTCATCGTAGGTAGTCTTTCCTATCACATATTCGGTGATAAACTTATACTCCAAACCATAATAAATCAGGTCGTCGGCAGGAATGCCCTTGTCGAGCAGTCCCTTGATTTCATCCACCATTCCCTCTTCGAGACGCTGCTTCAGACGATGGGTAATCTTCTCTCTTCTGGCATCGCGGTCGATGCTTACACCGATAATCAGGGAATCGACAGCCGGAAGTTCACGCTCAGGCATTGGATGTTCTAGATTATAAGTCTCGATTTCGATAGCCCTTATAGCCCGCTGAGCAGTATCCACGTCGGTACGATTGTGCATATTCGATCCCGTCTTCGCCTTTAGTTTCTTGAGCATCAGGGTAAGTTCCTGCAAGCTCTTGCCAGCCAGTTCTTCCCTCAAAAGAGGATTCTGAGGCACAGGAGAGAGATGGTACCCCTTTAATACCGACTCGATGTAAAGACCAGTACCACCACAAAGGATAGGTAACTTACCGCGATTTCGAATATCAAGGTAAGCATCATAAAAGTCTTGCTGATACTGGAAGAGATTGTACTTGGTACCAGCATCGCAGATGTCGATGAGATGATAAGGTATCCGTGCGCCATCCACCGTATAGTCGGCAAGATCTTTGCCTGTACCGATATCCATCCCACGATACACCTGTCTACTATCGGCACTAATTATCTCAGCCCCCTCCGTATCACCCTCCCACGCAGAAGCGGCATCCAAGAAGTTGATCTTGGCTGCAAGCGCAGAGGCGAGACTCGTCTTGCCACTGGCAGTAGGCCCCAATATGGTTATCATCGAATATTTCATGGGGACAAAGATACAATAAAATTCTGAGTTAACGAAGATTCAACCCTATATTTTTCGAAAGTAACACCAAAAAGGACACAAAAAAGCCTGGCATTTTACAATGCCAGGCCTATAAGATATGGTTGTAATATACTTACAAGCGAAGTATTACTTCAACTCAGCGAGGTACTTGATAGTACGAACCATCTGAGAAGTATAAGAGTTCTCATTGTCGTACCAAGAAACTACCTGTACCTGATATGTATCATCGTCGATCTTGCTAACCATTGTCTGAGTAGCGTCGAAGAGTGAACCATACTTCATACCGATGATATCAGAAGAAACGATCTGATCCTCGTTGTAACCGAAGCTCTCTGTAGAAGCAGCCTTCATGGCAGCGTTGATGCCCTCTACAGTAACGTCCTTGCCCTTAACTACAGCAACCAAGATAGTTGTAGAACCTGTAGGAGTAGGAACGCGCTGTGCAGAACCGATCAACTTACCGTTCAACTCAGGGATAACGAGACCGATAGCCTTGGCAGCACCTGTTGAGTTAGGAACGATGTTCTGAGCACCTGCACGTGAACGACGGAGGTCGCCCTTGCGCTGAGGACCGTCGAGAATCATCTGGTCGCCAGTGTAAGCGTGGATTGTAGACATGATACCTGACTGGATAGCAGCGTACTTGTTCAAAGTATCAGCCATAGGAGCCAAGCAGTTAGTTGTACAAGAAGCTGCAGAGATAACTGTATCTGCTGGAGTCAAAGTCTTGTGGTTTGTGTTGTAAACGATAGTTGGGAGGTCGTTACCAGCTGGAGCAGAGATAACTACCTTCTTAGCACCTGCTGTGATGTGAGCAGAAGCCTTCTCCTTAGATGTGTAGAAACCTGTGCACTCAAGTACTACGTCAACACCAAGCTCACCCCAAGGAAGCTCAGCTGCGTTTGGCTTAGCGTAGATAGTGATCTCCTTACCATCAACGATGATAGAGTTTTCTGTAGCCTCTACAGTGTGCTTGCCCTCGCCGAACTTGCCAGCGAAACCACCCTGAGCGGTATCATACTTAAGAAGGTGAGCCAACATCTTAGGAGATGTAAGGTCGTTGATTGCAACTACTTCGTAACCCTCTGCCTCAAACATCTGACGGAAAGCCAGACGACCAATACGGCCAAAGCCGTTAATAGCAACTTTTGTCATTTTGTTAATATTTAAATTTAATGTTAAAAAATTACCTTTTAAAGCCTCCCAATGAATCCGAAGGAGCTGACGGCACCTTTTTCATACCTCAAGAAGCATTTTTTCTTCTTTTCGAGCGCAAAGTTACTAATTTTTTTCTAACTTTGCAACCAGAATGAGTATTAAATAAGTTAAAAAAGAATGGCAGAGGTTTAATATCGGGGTGTTTTTTACACTTATCATGCCATACTGACAACTCCATATTGCAAAACACAAGCAATAAGAAGAAGGCTTTCGCATGATTTCTCTTACAAGAGTTTCTCCGACTACTCATGCACCTATTGCAACTATACACATTATTAATATAAAAAGAAAAAACATGAGCAAATTATTGAATGAATTTAAAGACTTCGCCATGCGTGGCAATGTGCTCGACATGGCTGTCGGTGTCATTATCGGTGGTGCCTTTGGTAAAATCGTCAGTTCGGTAGTAGATGATGTCATCATGCCGCCTATCGGTTGGCTCATTGGCGGTGTCAACTTCTCCGACCTCAAGGTTACCTTGCCTACCGTACAGGTAGCTGGAGAGGAACTGAAGGCTGCCACCATCAATTATGGAAACTTCCTGCAGACTTGCTTCGACTTCCTCATCGTTGCCATTTGTATCTTCATGCTCATCAAGGTGGTAAACAAGATTGCCAAGAAGAAGGAAGAGCCTGAAGCTCCCAAGGCTGCTCCAGAGCCTTCTAATGAGGAAAAACTACTCATGGAAATCCGTGACTTGCTAAAGAATAAGTAACAGGAACTTAAACTCGGATAAGCGACATGCCACAGACACTACGTATTGCCATTATTGGTGGAGGCGCAGCAGGCTTCTTTGCCGCCATTGCCGCCAAGCGCAAGCAGCCTCATGCTGACATTACCATCTTCGAAAAACAACAGAAGGTGCTTGCCAAGGTAGAAATCACGGGAGGAGGCAGATGCAACCTCACCAACTCCTTCGATGAAATTTCCGACCTCAAGCAGGCATACCCTCGTGGACACAAGCTGATGAAACGCCTCTTCAAGCGTTTCGACCACCAGCATGCCTACGAATGGTTCGAGGAGAATGGCGTACCGTTGGTTACACAGGATGACCAATGCGTTTTTCCGCAGTCGCAAGACTCGCATAGCATCATCGACTGTCTGGTTTCTTCAGCCAAGAATTTAGGGGTGAAGATCCAGACGGGTCATTGCCTTACGGCAATCACAGAAATGGAGGATTCCACGTTATTGCTCGACTTCAAGGTAATCAAGGGGAAAGGGGTGCCGGACGGAAAAGCCTCAGCAAATGCCGAGACTCGCCAGCAAGTCTTCCACCGGGTGGCGATTACCACGGGCGGGCATTCACGCATTGAGAGTTTTAAGCACTTGTCAGTCTTAGGCCATGCGATAGAGCCTCCCATCCCCTCCCTCTTCACCTTCAATATCGCCGACAAGGCTTTCCAGGAGTTGATGGGAACGGTGGTAGAGGCTGCCACCACTTCCATCCCGGGCACCAAAATGAAGGCAGAAGGTCCACTCCTCATCACCCATTGGGGCATGAGTGGTCCAGCGGTACTTAAGCTTTCATCTCATGCCGCCCGCCATCTGCACGAAAACAACTATCAGGTGAAGATGGCAGTAAACTGGATTTCGGAATCCAACCAGTCTTTAGTAGAAGAAAACATCCGGGGCATCATCGCTGCCAACCCGCAGAAACAGTTGGGCAGCATCCGCCCCTACAATCTCCCTTCCCGCCTCTGGCTCTACCTCGTCCAGAAGATGGGCTTTCTACCCGAGAAGAAATGGGCTGAGATAGGCAAGAAAGGCATCAATCTCTTGATAGAGACGCTTACCAACGATATCTACCAAGTGAATGGCAAAGGAGCTTTCAAAGAGGAATTCGTTACCTGTGGCGGAGTAAGCCTCACGAGTATCAATCTGCATACCCTGGAGAGCAAAGTATGTCCTCACCTCTTCTTTGCCGGAGAAGTACTCGATATAGACGCCATTACGGGCGGCTTCAACCTACAGGCCGCTTGGACGACAGGGTATGTCGTGGGACAGCACATCGTGGACTGATGCTCTGTCCATCGATTCCCCCTACAACTTTTATTTCAACCAGGCACAACGCTTGCCCCAGTCTTCCATTACTTGGTCACGCCATTTCGCTACGGTCTGGGCGCCCTGGCATTTCTCTTTAGGCGTATACAGTTCGGCATCGGTACGATCGCTCCACCAAGTCTTCCCTACTTGATAATCGGTAGAACGACGCTTGCCAGGGAACACATTCTCCACGTAGAACTCACCGCTCTGCTGGGTAAACCCTTTGATGTCTGCTTCTATCGTATAAGATATTACTCCCGTTTTATAGGTAGCATATCGGCACATGTATTTTCCCTTGCCCAGATAGTAGACAGGCCATTTCTGCTTATCCACAGTCAGGAAGCCCACCTCATTGTCTGCTCCTGAAGCCCACTGGGCTTTCACGGTTTGATAAGTCCCTGTCTTCAGTCGTGGCCCCTTGAAACGCCACTCGATGATACCATCTCGCTGAATGGTGTCATTGGCGGTGGTAGGACGGGTAAATACTGCACGCGAGCTATGATTGATTTTTACAAACGAACCGCCCCAAGACTCTCCCTCTGGTTCAGCAGGATTGCCATTCAGCATATAGAGGAAGGTAGGAGTATCGCCTAACTTGGGAAGTCCCTCCTTGTAGTTGTAGAAATCTGCCCCTAGATGTCCGGCACCTTTTACAAAATGCTCATAGAAGCCAGCATGATATTTACCTGGGTTCTTATAGTTGGCTATAAATCCTCGATAAGACTCATTGTTCTCGATAAACCACAAGTTGGGGAAATGCTCCACGATATAGCAGTAGCTAGGCAAGCTCCATTTCTTGTTAGGACCTCCTATCCAGTGTATGCGAATCTTCGGAGCTATGTCTGGTGCATCGTGTAAAGCCTGCGCCACGTCGTCCAATCCGCCCCATACCAAGATGTAGAGCGGACGGTCATCTTCTTTTCTGGCACATTTCACGATCCAATCCGAACCTTCCGTAGCGGTAGTATAGCCACAGAGGGGTGCCGCTCCATGGCGCCCTTGCTTGGTGATGGACCGAAGGTAGTCGGCAGAAGGCCAGCCTTCGGCATGCAGTTTCAATACAGGAAGGTCTTGCTCGTAAAGTCCGATCATACGGATTATCTCACGCGCATTGCCATCGCCATAAGAGGGCGAAGATATGAGTCCTTCGCAGTCTACCTCATTGCTATAAAGCAGATAGTGCATCATCGACTGATTGTCATCGGGGTCGGTACCGCCAATATCTGTCGTAATAAGGATACGTGAACGCGCGCTGGCAAATGCTACGCACAGAATGCATAGACATAAAGTTATTAGTTTCTGTTTCATTTTTAAGTGTAGTTTGTTTGTTGTCTACAAAGGTAGTAATAAAAAACGTTATCTGCAAATATTTTGGGCACAAAAGTGTGCCTGGCGGACAGAAAAAGTATCCCCCTCCATGCAGAAGCCCATTCATCAGATCCATATGGAAGGGGATTTCTTATACCTTTTTATATATAGCAAGATTTACTCCCACTCGATGGTTGAAGGTGGTTTGGAGGAGATGTCGTAGCAAACGCGGTTCACTCCCTTCACCTTATTGATAATCTCGTTGGATACCTTTGCCATGAAGTCGTAGGGCAGATGAGCCCAGTCGGCTGTCATCGCATCGGTGCTGGTTACGGCACGCAGAGCCACTGGATGCTCATACGTACGCTCATCACCCATCACACCTACCGAACGGACGGTAGAGAGCAACACGGTACCCGCCTGCCATATCTGGTCATAGAGCGACACCTCTATCTCACCGTTCTGCATATCGGCGGGCACACCTGCAGCCAATACGCGGCGAGCTTCCTCGCCCGTCAACTTCACCTTATACTCGCGCAAGCCGCGGATATAGATATCGTCGGCATCCTGCAGGATACGTACCTTCTCAGGAGTGATATCACCCAAGATACGAACGGCCAAACCAGGACCTGGGAAAGGATGACGGGTAATCAGATGCTCGGGCATACCCATCGATCGACCTACCCTACGTACCTCGTCCTTGAACAACCACTTCAAAGGCTCGCACAACTGGAGGTTCATCTCCTTAGGCAGACCGCCCACATTATGGTGGCTCTTGATGACCTTACCCGTGATGTTCAGACTTTCGATGCGGTCTGGGTAGATGGTGCCCTGAGCAAGCCACTTGGCACCCGTCTGCTTCTTCGCCTCAGCATTGAATACCTCCACGAAGTCTCGGCCGATAATCTTTCTTTTCTGCTCAGGATCAGTGACACCAGCCAAGTCGGTAAAGAATTTTTCTGATGCATCCACGCCTATCACGTTCAGTCCCAAACACTTGTAATCCTCCATCACGTCACGGAACTCATTCTTTCTGAGCATACCATGGTCTACGAAGATACAAGTGAGGTTCTTGCCGATAGCCTTGTTCAGGAGAACGGCTGCCACGCTGGAATCCACTCCACCCGAAAGACCGAGAATCACCTTGTCTTCGCCCAACTGTGCCTTTAGTTCTGCTACGGTAGTCTCCACGAACGAGTCTGCGCTCCAGTCTTGCTTGCTTCCACAGATGTCTACCACGAAGTTCTTCAGCAGCTGGGTACCCTGCAAAGAGTGGAACACCTCTGGATGGAACTGAACCGCCCACACAGGTTGCTTGGTAGAGGCATAAGCAGCATACTTCACGTTGGCCGTAGAAGCGATACACTGGTAGTCATCGGGGATAGCCGTGATGGTATCGCCATGGCTCATCCACACCTGCGAGTTGTCTACAAAGCCCTTGAACAAAGGGTTCTCCTTGTCGAAGTGTTCCAGATTGGCACGTCCATACTCACGACTGTCGGCAGCCTCCACCTTACCTCCCTGGGCATAAGAGAGGTATTGTGCACCATAGCAGATGCCGAGCACTGGGATGCGACCAATAAACTGGCTGAGATCCACCTTGAAAGCTTCCGGATCGTGAACGGAGTAAGGACTACCACTCAGGATGACGCCGATGACCGACTCATCATCTTTCGGAAACTTGTTGTAAGGCATAATCTCGCAGAAGGTATCGAGTTCACGCACACGACGGCCAATGAGCTGCGTGGTCTGCGAACCGAAATCCAAAATAATAATCTTCTGTTGCATTTTTGTCTGTATTTTATAGTTTACTATGTTCTGTTCTTTTTTTGAGGAGTTAAAGGAGTTAAAGGAGTTAAAGGAGTTAAGACAACAGCTTTTATGGCGCAGCCCTCTTTTTACCTTTTTACCCTTTTACCTTTAAAAGAAATTCCTCCGCCTCCCTGAGCGTTTCTTGCTTGCCCACGTCCATGAGTCTGAGGTCGTCCTTCACATATCCCTCGATGCGCACCTTGTCGCAGTGGCGCAGGTAGAAGTCCATGATTGGGAACTTGTCTGGCTCATCATCCATCATGGGGAAGAGCGATGGAGCTACCATGTGAATGCCCGAGAAGGCATACATCTTATATTTATTGGGGTCGAGATTCTCGTATGGGCTTTTTATTTCGCCAGTCTCTATGTTCGTCCACCCCACTAATCTCATCGTGTCGTCGAAGAGGAGATAACGCTTGGTTTTCCGCTCGCTTACCAAGAGACGGGCGGCAGGCATATCTTGAGCCTCTTGTTGGTAGAACTTCTTCAGGTCTACATTGCTCAAGATGTCAACATTATGAATCAATATAGGTTCGGATGTATCGAAGAGAGGATAGGCTTTCTTGATACCTCCACCTGTTTCGAGGAGGTTGTCGCTCTCATCGCTGATTCGGATATCCAAGCCGAAGTTATCGTTGTCGTGGAGATAATCGATGATTTGACTGGAGAAATGATGAACGTTCACTACGATGCGAGTGAAACCAGCATCTTTCAACTCAAAGATGACACGTTTGAGCAAAGGTTCTCCCCCTACCCTTACCAGCGCCTTAGGAATGCGGTCGGTAAGAGGTTTCAGGCGCGTGCCCAAACCTGCTGCGAATATCATTGCTTGCATCATTCTTACTATTTTATTTATTTCGCTTTTGGCAAAACCTGTTCTATCTTTTGTTCTCTATGGCAGATTTGTACTTCTACTCCAAACTTCTCGTGGATATGCTCTGCCAAATGCTGTGCGGAATAGACACTGCGATGCTGACCGCCCGTACAGCCGAAGCAAAACATCAGGGAGGTAAAACCTCTCTGTATATAGCGGTTCACATGATGGTCGGCAAGTTCATATACACTCTTCAGGAAGGTGAGTATCTCGCCATCATCCTCCAGAAATCGGATGACTGGCTCGTCGAGTCCTGTCAACTTCTTGTATGGCTCGTATCGCCCGGGATTATGGGTGCTGCGACAGTCGAACACATAGCCACCTCCATTGCCCGAGGGGTCTTCGGGGATTCCCTTCTTGAATGAGAAACTATACACCCTCACTACCAGCGGTCCCTTACCGTCATACTTGCTGTAGGTGGCAGGGCCGTCTTGCGGATGAGCACGATAGATATTGTTGTCTGCCACCTTATACCCATCGGCACGGCTTACTGCCATCGTCTCGATACGCTTAAACTGTGGCAGCTCGGTCAGTCTGCGCAGCATATCCATCATATATGGATAAGGGAACACCTTATCTCCCATCTTCAGGAGGTCGCGCAGGTTTTGGATAGCAGGTGGAATGCTTTCGATAAAATGCTTTTTTCGTTCGAAGTAACCTCTGAATCCGTAAGCTCCCAGCACCTGGAGGGTACGGAAGAGTACGAAGAGGCTCAGTCGGTTGACGAAGTGGCGCACCGTTGGCACCTCAGTATAGTTCTTCAGCGACTGATAATACTCCCATACCAATTCCCGGCGTAGCTTGAACGAATACTTAGCCGAAGCCTGCCACAGGAAGGATGCCAAATCGTAATAGAACGGACCTTTTCTGCCGCCCTGGAAGTCGATAAAATAAGGATTGCCATTCTCGTCGAGCATGATGTTGCGGGCCTGGAAGTCGCGATACAGGAAACAGTCCATGGGCTCACTCGTCAGGTCCTTGGCAAAAAGACGGAAGTTGGCTTCGAGTTTCAGTTCATGAAAGTCGAGGTCGGTAGGTTTCAGAAAACAATACTTGAAGTAGTTGAGGTCGAAAAGCACGCTATCCACATCAAACTCTGGTTGTGGATAACAATTCTTCCAGTCCAGTCCGCGTGCTCCACGCAGCTGTATATTGGGTAGTTCGCGGATAGTCTTCACCAGGAGCATCTTCTCCTTCTGGTTGTATCTTCCGCCAGCCTCGCGCCCACCACGAATCGCATCAAAGAGGGATGTGCCTCCCAAGTCGGTCTGGATATAGCAGAGTTCATCATCGCTTACCGCCAGCACCTGAGGTACGGGCAGTTGTCTTAGCTTGAAATGATTGGCAAGATACACGAAGGCATGGTCTTCATCCCTGCTGGTTCCTACCACGCCTATCACCGTATCTCCACTCTGCTGGGTGATACGAAAATATTGGCGGTTGCTTCCCTGACCGGGCAGTTTCACCACGTCGAGAGGCATCTCGCCTGCCCACTGCTTATAGAGTTCAATTAGCTTTTCCATCTTCCTCCAGTTTTCGACGTCTTCTGTTATCGTCTATCTTCTGGGCGAAATTGTCGCCTACGAAAAGAATCAATAAGATACCTAGCGTTGCCAGAAACGAGTTAGTCGTCGTCATTCCCAGCAACCCCTTTGTGATATAAATAAGTCCCCCGATAACGATCAGGAAGACCAGTGCTTTTTTCCAGTCAATTTGATTCATGGTGCAAAGATACTATATTTTGAAGACAATACAAAAAAAATAACAAAAAAAAATCGGATGTCTCACGACAACCGATTTTCAAAAACAAACTACTTAAAAACTAATCTACTAAAACAAATCAAAAAAATATCTTTGTCGGCACCATTGCCGATACTATTCTTTACTAATACCGCTGCAAAATTACAAAAAAAGCCAACTTTCACCAAATTATTTTGCAGAAATTTGCAAGAAATCGCACGGAATTAATAAAAAAAGAGGGATATTCCGTGAGAACATCCCTCTTTTTGTCATTTATACTTTACATTTGATGCCTTTTTCAGCATCAAAGTATCAGTTCTTGCGATTACATCATACCGCCCATACCTGGAGCTGCGGCAGGTGCAGCAGCTGCTGGCTCTGGCTTGTCTACCAATACACACTCAGTAGTCAGGAAGAGACCTGCGATAGAGGCAGCGTTCTCCAGTGCCACACGCTCCACCTTGGCAGGGTCTACGATACCGGCCTGGCGCATATCCTCGTAAATGTCCTTGCGGGCATTGTATCCGAAGTCGCCCTCGCCCTCGCGTACTTTATTCACTACTACTGATCCTTCGCCACCTGCGTTGGCTACTATCTGGCGGAGAGGCTCCTCGATGGCGCGCTCTACGATGCGGATACCCGTTGTCTCGTCAGCGTTGTCACCCTTCATATCCTTCAAGGCATCAAGTGCACGGATGTATGTAGTACCACCACCGGCTACAATACCTTCCTCGATAGCAGCACGGGTAGCGCAGAGAGCATCGTCTACACGATCCTTCTTCTCCTTCATCTCAACCTCTGAGTTGGCACCTACGTAGAGCACTGCTACACCGCCAGCCAACTTAGCCAAGCGCTCCTGCAACTTCTCCTTGTCGTATGAAGACTTGGTGTTCTCAATCTCGTTCTTGATCTGGGCCACGCGATCCTGAATGTTAGCCTTCTCGCCATGACCGTTTACGATGGTCGTATTATCCTTGGTTACTGTCACCTTGTCGGCAGAACCGAGCATATCGAGTGTAGCCTGTTCCAACTTGAGTCCCTTCTCCTCAGAGATAACGACGCCACCTGTCAATACGGCAATATCCTCCAGCATAGCCTTGCGACGATCGCCGAAGCCTGGAGCCTTTACTGCACAAATCTTCAATCCACCACGCAAGCGGTTTACTACCAATGTAGTCAGGGCCTCTGAGTCTACATCCTCTGCTATCACGAGCAATGGTCTTCCGCTCTCAGCAGCTGGCTGCAAGATAGGCAAGAACTCCTTTAGGTTGGAGATCTTCTTGTCGTAAAGAAGGATGTATGGATTATCCATCACGCACTCCATCTTGTCAGCATCGGTCATGAAATAACCGCTCAGATAACCACGGTCGAACTGCATACCCTCTACCACACCAATGTTGGTGTCGCGACTCTTGCTCTCCTCGATGGTGATGACACCGTCCTTGGAAACCTTACGCATCGCATCGGCCAGGAGCTTACCTATCTCTGCATCGTTGTTGGCAGAAACAGTAGCCACCTGCTCTATCTTGTCATAGTTGTCATCCACCTGCTCGGCGTTTGCCTTGATGAAGTCTACTACAGCAGCCACAGCCTTGTCGATACCACGCTTCAAGTCCATTGGGTTGGCGCCTGCGGTTACGTTCTTCAATCCCTCTGTTACGATAGCCTGGGTCAAGATAGTAGCAGTAGTTGTACCGTCACCTGCGTCATCGCCAGTCTTGCTTGCTACGCTCTTAACGAGCTGGGCGCCGGTATTTTCAAACTTGTTCTCCAATTCCACTTCCTTAGCCACAGTAACACCGTCCTTTGTAATCTGTGGAGCACCAAACTTCTTCTCGATTACCACGTTGCGGCCTTTAGGGCCAAGTGTCACCTTTACTGCGTTAGCCAACTGATCCACGCCCTTCTTCAAGAGGTCGCGAGCGTCCATATTATATTTAATATCTTTTGCCATGATTCTTCTTTTTTACTTTTTTACATTTTTGCTTTTTCACCTTTATCCTACTCTTCCACTACTGCGAGCACATCGCTCTGGCGCATCATCATATACTTGGTGCCTTCCAGTTCGATTTCCGTACCAGCGTACTTTCCATAGAGTACGGTATCGCCCTCTTTGAGAATCATCTCTTCATCCTTAGTGCCCTTGCCTGTAGCCACAATTTTACCACGCTGTGGTTTTTCCTTGGCTGTGTCAGGGATAATGATTCCACCTACTTTTTCTTCGGCTGGTGCAGGAAGTACCAGCACTCTGTCTGCTAATGGTTTAATGTTCATGATTCTATCTGTTTTAATTTTTGTTATTACTTATGTTTTGCCGATTGCCTCGACACCCTCGGATTATACGAAAAACGTGCCAAAGCATCATTGCTGACACTTTGGCACGCCCCATACTGACACTTCTGTCAACCTCCATATTCCCACGTATAGCATCATCGCCAAGTACCTTGCATCCGAGGCAGCAACAGATTGTACGACCAAGATGAAAGAATACGCCCTTGATTTTAAGTTAATATTAACATAAAATCTTTATTCAATAACATAATTTTTACTAAGACATGTAATTATTTGTAAAATAGTTTCCACTGTCGGAACCACACTTTGTTTTTATTTCACTATATTTGCGGCAGCATTTACCCTACACACATGAAGCCTATGAATATTTGCATTTTAAAAAACCTACCCAACATGCCCAGCAAGATTCCGATTGTGGGACGGCTGGAGGACACCGCAAACTGGACGAGATGCGACAAGAATCTCCATTTCCGCAAGCCAACGGAGATGGAGAAAGGGAAATCTGTGTTTGTAGCTCAGGCAAAGCAACCGGCTTCTAGCCCCCTCTATAGGGCGACAAGCATGACACTTATGACGCTTATGACACTTATTTTCCAACTTTTTCTCGCGTAGGCGGGCAGGATAACCCCCAAAAAAATTTTTCCTGCCTGCCTACGCGTGAGGCAGATTTTGGAAAATAAGTGTCATAAGTGTCATAAGTGTCACCAGAAAGCAAGCCATTTTCGACCCTTAACCTTCAGCGTTACGATGCGTAAGTAAGTCACTTCCAACATGTAAGCTTCGGCGTTACGACTCTAATCTCCGTACGTAAAGGAGACTACTTTTTGGCAGGAGCCTTCAGAGCCTCGTAGATAATCTCTGCCATACGCGCTGCACCCTTGGCATCGGGATGGATGCCGTCGCGGAGCATTTGGTCTTTGTAAGTGTACAAGGCATGGAGGTCGATGTACTGACACTTGTTCTTCTTGACCAACTTCTGGATGACGGGGATTTCGCCATGAACGATGATACTGTCGCTGATGGTCCAGGTAGACTTGAAGGCGGGTATCGGCGAACAGAGATAGATCTTGGGGCGGGCAGGAAGCGACTTGAGGGTGTCTATCATCGCCTGATAAGACTGGCGATATTCCTCAGCCCCCAGTTGCCAGTTGTGCGCCTTGCTGTCGTTGGTGCCGAGCTTGATGATGACAATATCAGGATTGAACGCCTGGGCATCCTGCCAAGCCAGCTCCTTCATATAGGGGATATCACCCTTGTTCATCATGGTGCGGGAAGACCCCCCGAAGTTCTTGACCTCGTAGCCATCGCCCAACTTGTTCTGCAACAGGGCTGGATAACCCTTGGCATCAGAATTCATGATACCGAATCCATCGGTGATGGAATTGCCGATGCAAGCCACACGGATGGCATCTGCTTGAGGAGCACGGAAGCTCTTGAGCCAAGCGGTCAGGTCGGCTAGCATTTGGTCGTGATGCTTCCAGGTGCTGCGGAATCCCCATCCATGTCCGCCGGAAGGATACACATGCAGCTCGCAGTCGTTGCCCGCCTTGTGCATCGCCGTATAGTAGGCTACACCATTGGTAAGAGGAGGCACGGCACGGTCATCGTTCGACATCATGACGATGGCATGAGGGGTAAGATGGCTGCGCACGGCCTTATCGTTAGACCACTCCTTGACCAACTGCGGATTTGTATTGCGCTCTTCGCCGAGGAAGTTGACACAAGAGCCCTTGTGCGTAATCCGCTCGTCCATCGAGATAACGGGATAGAAGAGGATGGAGAAATTGGGACGTGCATCGTATGGGGCATGCGTGCTGACCGACGATGCCAGGTGCCCGCCTGCCGAGAACCCCATGATACCCACGTCCTTAGGATTGATATGCCAAGCCTGAGCGCTGTCTCTCACGGTACGCATCGCCCGGTAGGCATCGCTGAGCGGGATATTGCGATCGCCCTTGGGCATACGGTACTTCAAGACAAAATAGGCGATGCCCTGCTTATTGAAATACTCTGCCCAATTGTGGCCTTCGGGATCGATGGCGAGATGGGAGTATCCGCCACCAGGGCAATCCACCACGGCTCTACCGCTGGGATGCTGAGGGAGGTAACAGGTAAGATTACTCTTGCCGCCAGCACTCATATCGAGCACAAAACGGCGTTCTGTAGATTGGGCTGAAGCTGCTATCGCAAGCATCAACACCACTGCCGATGTCAATAATTTCTTCATTCTGTCGATTGTTAATTTTTAAGATTGTTTACTATTCTAGATGCAAAGGTACGCCTTTTTTTGGTAACTAACCCGTTATTTTTGGTTATTTTTGCGTGATTTCATCCAAATAACTTGGGTATTTGATACTTTTTTCCTATTTTTGCACGGAATATTTAATTCTCATATAAGTCATAAGGATTATGAAACAGTTTTTTAAAAGTGTAGCAGCCACCATCGTGGGACTTTTCGCCTTCGGCATCATCATGTCGATATTGGCCTCCATCTGCCTGATAGGCATGATTGTAAACAGCAGCGAGCAACCTGCGCTGAAGAGCAACTCGGTAATGGTGCTGAAACTACAAGGGGAAATCAGCGAGAAGGTAGACAACGACTGGCTGGGACAACTGACGGGCAACCAGTTCATCCAACTGGGCATGAACGAGATACTCTCCGCCATTAAGAAGGCAAAAAACGAAGACAAGATAAAGGGTATATACCTGGAGACTGGCATTCTGGAATCGAACTACGCCACCCTACAGGAAATACGCAAGGCGCTGCAAGACTTCAAGAAGAGCGGCAAGTGGATCATTTCGTACGGAGACACTTACTCGCAAGGCGGATATTACCTGTCGTCGGTGGCCAACAAGGTATATGTAAACCCAGAGGGTACCGTAGACTGGCATGGCATCGCATCGCAACCACAATATATCAAGGACGTAGCAGCCAAGCTGGGTGTACACTTTACCATCGTAAAGGTAGGTAAATACAAGAGCTTTACCGAGATGTATACAGAGGACAAGATGAGCGACGCCAACCGGGAACAGGTAACCCGATATGTAAGCGGACTCTGGCAACAGGTACTCGCCGACGTAAGCAGCAGTCGCGGCATCAACAAGGATACACTAAACCACTATGCCGACGGCATGATGGTATTTGAAGACACCCAACTTCTGAAATCGCGCAAGCTCGTAGACGGGCTCTGCTACTACGACGAAATCAAGAACGTGATAAAAAAGCAACTGGGCATCAAGCCCGAAAAGGACATCAACCAGGCTAGCATCAACGAGGTGAACAACGCGATAGAGGACGAATATACAGGCGACGAGATAGCCGTATACTACTGTCAGGGCGACATCGTAAGAATGGCAACCCCTGCCGGCATGAGCGGCGAACCGCAAATAGAGAGTACCACCGTGACAAAAGACCTGGAGAAACTGGGCGAAGACAAGAACGTGAAGGCAGTGGTACTGCGCATCAACTCTGGCGGTGGCGACGCTTACGCATCGGAACAGATATGGAGAGCCGTAAGCCAACTGAACAAGAAGAAGCCTGTGGTAGTAAGCATGGGCGGCGTGGCGGCCTCGGGTGCCTACTATATGAGCATGGGAGCCAGATACGTCATGGCACTGCCTACTACGCTGACGGGCAGCATCGGAATCTTTGGCGCACTGCCAGACTTCAGCGACCTGCTCACCAAGAAGCTGGGATTCAAGTACGATGAGGTGAAGACCAACCGCAATAGCGGATACAGTGCAGCAGGCACTTCGCGCCCATGGAGCACGGAGGAAATAGCTTACCTGCAAGCCTATGTAAACCGCGGATACTACCTCTTCCGCAAGCGTGTGGCAGACGGAAGAAAGCTCAAGGTAGACGACGTGGAGAAGATAGCACAAGGCAGAGTATGGTTGGGTACCGACGCGAAGGGCATCAAACTGATAGACGGATACGGAGGTCTGGACGATGCCATCGCCAAGGCAGCACAACTAGCCAAGGTATCAGACTATCATGCTGCGGAATACCCTCTGGCAGCCGACTGGATGGACCAGTTGCTGGACATGGCCACAGGCAGCAAGGGTACCTATCTGGACGAGCAACTGCACCTTACTCTGGGTGACCTGTACAAACCATTCATGATGATACGAAGCATGAAGGAGAAAGAGCCCGTACAGGCAGCCCTGCCCTTCGTACTGAACATCAAGTAAAGGTAAAAAAGAAAAAGACAAGAGAAATGAGAACAGAAGGAGATCTGATTAAGATAAACGACTGGCTACTGCCTCTGAGCTGGATATACGGCAGTATCGTCAGGTTGAGAAACTGGTTCTTCGACATCGGACTGAAGAAGAGCCAAGCCTTCAGCCTGCCTGTCATATCGGTGGGCAATATCACCGTGGGCGGTTCGGGAAAGACCCCCCACGTAGAATATCTCATCCGCCTCTTGCAAGACAAGATGAACGTGGCAGTGCTCTCACGCGGCTACAAGAGAAAGACCCGCGGATATGTACTGGCAGACAATAGCACGACGATGACCGAGATTGGAGACGAACCCTTCCAGATGCACCAGAAATTTCCAGACATACAAGTAGCCGTGGACGCCAAACGGGTAAGAGGCATACAGAGGCTGCAGGAGGATGAGGCGACGAAGGATGTAGACGTGGTACTCCTGGACGATGCCTTCCAGCATCGCTATGTGAAGCCAGGCATCAACATACTGCTGGTAGACTACCACCGACTCATCATCTACGACAAAATGCTGCCGGCAGGAAGACTGAGAGAACCGCTCAGTGGAAAGCACCGTGCCGACATCGTAATCATCACCAAATGTCCGAAAGACCTGAAGCCGATGGAATTCAGAGTGCTCACCAAGGCCATGCACCTCTACCCCTTCCAAAAGCTCTACTTTACCTGCATCAACTATGATACGCTGAAGGGAGTTTTTACAGGAAAGACATGGGACACGGAAACATGGACACAGAAAGCTGAAGACGAAACGGAAATGGCAGATCCGGCACTGAGAGGGCTGAAAGACCACAACGTGCTGTTACTGACGGGCATCGCATCGCCTAAACAGATGGAGCACGACCTGAAGCCAGCAGTCAAGTCGCTCACCAATCTCTCCTTCGGCGACCACCACCGATTCAAGGGCAAGGACATCGACCGCATCAACAAAACCTTTGAGTCGATGCCAGAACCCCGCATCATCATCACCACAGAGAAAGATGCCGTAAGACTGAGAGAGACAGACGGACTCTATGAGAAAGTAAAGGAAAGCATGTACGAACTACCCATCAAGGTAAGTTTCATGCTGGAACAAGAAGATAATTTTAACGAAAAAATCATTAGCTATGTACGCAAAAATTCAAGAAACAGCATCCTGGCTAAAAGAAAGGATGACCACAAGTCCCAAGACAGCCATCATCCTGGGAACAGGCCTCGGACAATTAGCTTCAGAAATAACTGACAGTTACGAGTTTCCATATAGTGAGATACCCAACTTCCCTGTATCTACCGTAGAAGGACATGCAGGCAAACTGATTTTCGGCAAGTTGGGCGGAAAGGATATCATGGCAATGGAAGGCAGATTCCATTATTATGAGGGTTACAACATGAAAGAGGTTACCTTCCCAGAGCGCGTGATGTACGAACTGGGTATCGAGACCCTCTTTGTAAGCAACGCTTCGGGCGGCATGAACCCAGCCTTCCATGTAGGAGACCTGATGATTATCGACGACCACATCAACTTCTTCCCTGAGCATCCGCTGCACGGCAAGAACTTCCCTACAGGGCCACGCTTCCCCGACATGCACGAGGCATATGACAAGCAACTACGCAACCTTGCCGAAGAGATAGCCCAGGAGAAGGGCATCAAACTGCAGCATGGCGTATATGTGGGCGTGCAGGGCCCTACCTTCGAGACCCCAGCCGAGTACAAGATGTACCACATACTGGGTGGCGATGCTGTGGGTATGAGCACAGTACCAGAAGTAATCGTAGCCCGTCATTGTGGCATCAAGGTATTCGGCATCAGCATCATCACCGACCTGGGCGGATTTGACGTACCAGTAGAGGTTAGCCACGAGGAGGTACAGATAGCAGCCAACAATGCACAACCGAAGATGACGGAAATCATGAGAGAAATGATTAGAAAATCTTAAGAGTGAAGAACGAAGAGTGAAGAACGAAGAATTCAACACTCAACATTCAACATTTAACACTTAACATTAAAATATCAACCTTGGATATAGCAAAATTGGGTGAGTTTGGCCTTATCGACCATCTCACCAAAGGACACGAAAACAAGAACGCCTCTACAATTTATGGCGTAGGCGATGACTGTGCGGTAATGCACTATCCCGACAAGGAGGTGCTCGTTACCACAGATATGCTGATGGAGGGCGTACACTTCGACCTTACATACATCGACTTGCAGCACTTGGGCTACAAGAGTGCAATGGTAAATATCAGCGACATCTTCGCCATGAACGGCACACCCAGACAGATGGTAGTGAGCATAGCACTGAGCAAACGATTCACCGTGGAAGACATGGATGACTTCTACAAGGGACTGCGTATGGCTGCCGACAAATGGGGAGTAGACATCGTAGGCGGAGACACAACCTCCTCACTGACTGGTCTTGCCATCAGCATCACCTGCATCGGTGAGGCAGCCAAAGAGGATATCGTATACAGAAGCGGTGCCCAGGAAACCGACCTGATCTGCGTATCGGGCGACTTGGGTGGTGCCTACATGGGACTGCAGCTCTTGGAGCGCGAAAAGGCAGTATATTACGGTCAAGTGGAAGACATACGCAAGAAAATGGCAGAAGCCAAAGCTAAGGGAGATACAGCCAAGACTGCCAGCCTGAACAAGGAAATGCAGGAAATGCGCAACTTCCAGCCCGACTTCTCGGGCAAGGAATACTTGCTGGAACGACAGCTACAGCCAGAAGCACGCGGCGATGTCATCGCCCAACTGCGCGAGGCTGGCATCCGCCCTACAGCCATGATGGATGTGAGCGACGGGCTGAGCAGTGAGCTGATGCATATCTGCGAACAGAGCCACTGCGGGTGCCGCATCTACGAGAAGAATATCCCTATCGACTACCAGACTGCCGTACAAGCAGAGGAATTCAACATGAACCTCACTACTTGCGCCATGAACGGCGGCGAGGACTACGAACTGCTCTTCACCGTGCCTATCGGTGACCACGAGAAGGTGGAGGCGTTGGAAGGCATCCGACAAATCGGATACATCACCAAGGAATCGCTCGGCAAGTACCTCATCACCCGCGACGGACAGGAATTCGAGCTGAAGGCCCAGGGATGGAATCCGCTAAAAGACTAATTTAGTTAATAAACATTAAGCAAGAGAAATTCTAAGGGTTTCTCTTGCTCAATCAAAATATTTATTGTACCTTTGCACCCGCAAAAAGCAAGATGGTGCCATAGCTCAGTTGGTAGAGCAAAGGACTGAAAATCCTTGTGTCCCCGGTTCGATTCCTGGTGGTACCACTCCTCCTTTCGTTGGGCGGTCTTTAACTTCGGTTGAGGCCGCCCTTTCGCATTTTATACGTGGAAAAAACAAACTACAAACGCAAATCTTAAAAACGCATGAAGAAATTTATCATTTTATTGGCAGCATTGCTTGGCACTGTAACCATGCAGGCAGCAGACCAATACAGCAAGTATTATCAAAACTTGCCCGTACAGATGCAGCAACCCACCCTACCCTCCATCCCAGACAATCAGGTAAGCATCCTGGAATGCGGCGGCAATGGCAACGGACAAGCGATGAACACCCAAGCTTTCAGCAAAGCTATCAGTAAACTCACCAAAATGGGCGGTGGACACCTCATTGTGCCAGCAGGCATTTACCTGACAGGACTGATTTCACTCAAGGACAATATAGACCTGCATCTGGAGAAGAATGCCATCATCGTATTCTCTGAAGACAAGAACGACCATATCAAGACGGACGAGAAGACAGGGCAAAGGGAGAAACGTGCCACTCCAGCCATCAACGCCAGCAAGCGCAAGAACATCTCCATCACTGGCGAAGGAACCATCGACGGAAACGGAGAATGGTGGAGACCCGTGAAACGTTCGAAGGTAAGCGACGTAGAATGGAATCAGTTTCTGCAGATGGGCGGCACAGTCAATGAGAAAGGAGACCTCTGGTATCCACTCAACTTGAAACAACAGCCTAATGTAGTGGATAATATTGATGACCAGGAAAGAGTGCGCATGCACATGATTCGTTTTACCGACTGCGAGAACGTATTGGTACAGGGCGTAACTCTGCTCAATTCCCCACGCTTTCACCTCATCCCTACCCGATGCAAGAACGTGATTATCGACGGTATCACCGTAAAATGTCCATGGAATGCACAGAATGGCGATGCCATCGACATCTCCAGCTGTAAGGATGTGCTCATCGTCAACAATATCGTAGACGCAGGCGACGATGGTATCTGCATGAAGGGAGGAGCTGGACAAGCTGGTGTGGCAGCCGGACCTTGCGAGAACATCAATATCCAAGACAACACCGTATACCACGCACACGGAGGGTTTGTCATCGGAAGTGAATTCTCTGGCGGCATGAAGAATATCGTGGTGCGCAACAATACCTTTCAGGGAACAGACGCAGGCTTGAGATTCAAAAGTGCCGTGAAACGCGGCGGCACCTCGGAAAACATCTACATCGACCATATCTATATGACAGACATAACAGGCGATGCCATCACCTTTGAAACCACCTACTGGGACAATCATGTGGGGGCGAAGAAGCAAACCACTCCAGAGAAACAGGAATTCTTGCCAAACTTTCAGGACATACATATCAGCGATATATATGTACGCGGTTGCAAGAACGGCATCGTAGCACATGGCGCAGAGGGTATGGTACACGACATCACCATCCAGAATGCCTATATATTCTACAACAAAAAGGCACAAGACATTGACGAGACTTGCAAGCTGAAGCTAGACAATGTTCACTTCGCCACATTCGCACAATAAAATAAAAGTTAAGGGAAAGCATCTTTTTCTCACGAGAGCAAAAAGAGCTTGCCCTTAACTATTGATACTTCCTCATACCACCACAAGACAACCTTCGCTGACACGGAAGTGAATATCCATCCCTTCGTATGGCATGCCATATATCTTGTCTGGATCTTTCTGGTAATGAGGGCGAGGGTCTTGCGCAAGTACTTCCTTCAAGACTTCTATCTGATGATTTGACAACCCACAGAGGAGCAGTCTTTCTCTCACCTCATCGCCAATCTCCACTTGCAGACGATGCCATGAACGATGATCCACAAAACCGCTGCGTGCCTCTGGATGACAGTCGGCATACACTACATAGGGCTTGATATCATAGATAGGTGTGCCGTCCATGAGATCGGCTCCCTTTACATGAACGACAGGTCCCCTACTCGTCTCCCACTCGATATGAGAAAGGCGAACAGACGACAAGCCAATATTGTTGGGACGGAAGGGGCTACGAGTGGCAAACACACCGATTTTCTCATTGCCACCCAGCACAGGAGGGCGCACCACAGGACTAGTCGCCTTGTGCCTATTGGCAGAAAACTCCCAAATGAGCCACAAGTAATCAAATCCCTCCATTCCACGCAAGGCATCCACATTTCGAAATTCCGGTTCGAAAACAATCTGTCCCTCTAACTCCGAGACAATTCCTGCCTGTTTTGGAATACCAAACTTACTACTGAAAGGAGAGTGAAAACGAGCGATTGGTTTTATTTCCATCTATTATACCTTATTATATATAAACAATATAGCAGAGACTAAGCTAAGTTCCACTACGCTCTGCAAAGTTACAACAAAGATAACAAACTAGAAAAAATAAAGGTATTTATTTTGGCAGTATGAGTAAATTAATGTACCTTTGCATCCAAAACAACGGACTAAGAAGATGAAAATAGAAAGACCCTCATACGAAATCTGGCAACAAAAACCAGGAGAACTAGGCATCTATCAGCAGATAGAACGGGCTGGAAGAGTATGCTACAAGAGTGAGAACAACACTACTGAGGATTCTGCCAAACCCTTCGTAGGCAGAATGATACAGAGCGAACACTTTGCCATGCTGGAGCATGGTACGGTGTATCTGGTATGCAACCATGATGAACTGCCACTCTACATACACAACAAGTTTTCGCGCCTCAACACAGTAGACGGCAAAGACTACATCACCACCAACCTGCGTGTGCTGGCAGAAAACAAAACGATGGAAGACCTACGGTATCTCAGCAAATACGAGGAAGGAAAGCACGAACTGCGCATTACGGTGCATTTTACCACACAGATAGCCATTACGCGCGAGTACAATCGTCACCGTGCCAACTCAATGGCAGAACAGAGTACACGCTACTGCAACTATACAAAAAACAAATTTGGCAGTGAGATAACCATCAACCTTCCTTCTTGGATAGAAGATGCTGGTTTCGACGGATCACAAGAACCGGACGATTATCACCTGACCGACCTCTGCCAAGATGTCGCAGAAGGCAATACCAGTCACTGGGACAAGATCACGGCATGGCTATTCGCCAACCAAGCCACAGAGTTTGCCTACATGAAACTAATTGAGGCTGGCTGCAAACCACAAGAGGCACGTGTCATTCTACCGCTAGACTGCAACACAGAACTGGTACATACAGCATTTGTCAGCGACTGGAAGCATTTCTTCGACCTCCGTGCCATCGGCACAACGGGTGCTCCCCATCCTGATGCCAAGACATTGGCTCTCCCACTGATGGAGGAGTTTCAAGCCAAAGGCTATCTGAAGTAAGGTACAACACCTATTTGCAAACTAGAGACATGCAAGGCAGAAAATGCCCACGAATGTTTAACAAAATATAAAAACGTTGCAGATACCAAAGATTTTCCATTTTTTGTACAAATGATATCGAATATTTGTGTATCTTTGCAGTGTGTTTTTCATAGTATTAGATTTAAGGTTATCAAGGTATGGGCTACAGCGGTAGCCCTTTTTTTATGCTTTATTGGTAAGTTTCACCCTATTTTAAGGTCTTTTCCCGTCGAAAATCCACTTTTTTGAAGAAAAACTAAAAAAAGTTCTCAAAAAATTTGGTAGAACAAATAAAAAGCAGTACCTTTGCACTCGCTTAAGAAAACAAGCTATAGTCATTCAAGCCGAATCTTTGGAGAGATGGCAGAGTGGTCGAATGCACCGGTCTTGAAAACCGGCGTACTGAGAG
>CAVKLF010000021.1:0-26105 GCA_963657075.1 bacterium
TCCGTACAACTCGGTCTTCATATGACCTAAGGGTCACACGAAGACCTCTTTAGTTTTGATTCATTCAGAAAATAAGATTGATTTTTTCATGATGCAAAAGTACTACGATTTTCTGATATCCACAACTTTATTCAACGAACGCCCCTTTTTCTTCAACAAAACAGCGATTAGCCGTTATGGAGAAGAAATGTGGGAAAGATAGTTTTTCGCAGATGCCACCTTTCCACCTTGTGTGAGCTAGCCATATATCAGAAAGTTAAACGTGACAAGTAAAAAGTTAAAAGTTTTGCTCGTTCGAAAAAATATCTATAATTTTGCAATAGATAAAGCATAACAATATGAACTCACAAGACATAATTAATCATTTGGAATCGAAGGGCATTCGCCCCACTGCTAATCGCATCCTCGTATTTAGAAAATTGTCAGAGGCGAGCACGCCTCTGACCCTTAGTCACTTGGAACGAATGATGACAACGATGGACAAATCGAGTATCTTCCGAGCACTCACCCTTTTTCTAGAGCATGACGTAGTGCATGCCTTCGAGGACGGACGCGGGCTGCTCAACTACGAGATGTGCGAGGAAGAGGGAAAATGCGATCACCATGACGGCCATATTCACTTTTATTGTGAGTCGTGCCAACGCTCCTTCTGCATGGAACACATTCATATCCCAACTTTCGAATTGCCGGAAGGATTTTATCCCCATTCCATCTCCTTCGTTATCAAAGGGGAATGCCCCGAGTGCAGACAACTCTCCCAACATTAGCTTCTCTTCAATGATTTTCGGATGAGAATACCACTGAAAACGAAGCTCATCATGAGCAATGAGACTTCTATCGAGAGGCAGAAAAGACTAGAGCCATCTATGATGATGCACCCTAGCATACAGGACAGACAGAG
This sequence comes from bacterium, assembly GCA_963657075.1. Classification (GTDB taxonomy): domain Bacteria; phylum Bacteroidota; class Bacteroidia; order Bacteroidales; family Bacteroidaceae; genus Prevotella. The sequence goes on from CAVKLF010000021.1 coordinate 902, forward strand.
TAGATGGTAAAGCGAATAACACAAGCCTCTTAGCGATATTCTGTATCCATAATAAAACTTGCTAAACATCAAGACTGCCATGGTCTCTATCGCATAGGCTGCTACGATGCCCCATCCTAAGCCATACAGCGGACTGCTCTCACGCCCGGGTAGTGCGGGCGCAAGTAGATATCCGCATATCTCACAGACTATCAACAGAATAACACAAAAAGCTTCTTGAGCGAAAAATACCTTTGACTCGCCTCTCGACAAGGGCAGATATTCGATGGGCAAGTATACAGCTTTGAGTAGCATACCGATGGATGCTACTTGGCACATAGGGAGTATGCTGATAAACTGATAGTTGTAAAGTAATGGTATGATGTAGGGTAATGTTACGATCATGATGGCAATGATAGGACCTATCAGCAGGACATTCATCTCCAGTTGTCGGTTTACGCAGATGTTTCTCTCCTCCACTACCCCACTCTCACTTCTCTTGCCCGTGATGGAAGACAGCCTAGGATAATAATCCGATTCCATAACCGTAAATACCATTCCGGCATATACGATAACGATGGTTACGCCTGCATTGAAAAGGCCCACCATATCCAAATCGCCCTTTGTGTTGATAAAAGCACGCACCAAAAATTCTGCACCCGAACTCATCATGCCTGCCAAGGTGAAGGAGATGCCCATTTGAAGCATCGGGAGGCCACTACGTAGTAATGCTTTGGAGAATTTCAGTTGCAAGGGTGCCAGATTTCGTGTATATCTGAAGTTGAGCGCCCATTGCGAGAATGCTATCAAAAACAAGACTGGCAATATGCCGCTCTGACCGAAAAACCAGTAGATAGGTACCGAGAAGACGAGCGTAAGAAGGGCTAGAATAGATGCCTGAGTGGCCAAAGCCCTCAACTTTCCTACTCCCTTCAGTATCGCCATCTCTCCCCCTGCCAGGATGGTGAAGAAGATGGTGGGCGACAGCAAGATGAAGTGGAGGGTATGATTGCCCCAGCTAAAAGTAAAGAAGTTGAGCAGCGGACCGAGAATGGCACATATTAAAAGACCAACGATGGCGGATAGTAGGCTGAAAGTGCGTATCATACAGATGGCATCCACCCGTGACTCACACCCCGAGGCATTCGTTATCACCTTTACACCGCTGGTGGGAATGCCCATATTGGTGGCGCTAGTGAGAAAACTGGAGGTAGATGTAAAGAGCGACAGGAGTCCCATGCCCGAGGGGCCCAAAAACATCGCAGTGAACTTATTTCGTACTACACCCATCAGTATGTTAAGTCCCTGTACACCGCCAAAGATGCCGATGTACTTTAGAATATGCGAATAGCTGTCGTCCCTTTTCATTTTCTCCATACTTATAGAACGAGAAAATCGTAAAAATATTATTTTAGGTTACCAAACATAGAAAAAGGTCAACTCCCGATGCTTCAGGAATTGACCTTTATACTTTCAATCTTCCAAGAAGATACTCAGAGAAGATTAAGCTTCAGCAGGAGTCTCCTCTGCAGGAGCTTCCTCAGCAGCCTTGGCAGCTTCAGCCTCTGCCTGTGCAGCAGCTGCAGCAGCCTTCTTGTCAGCTACCTTCTTAGCGATTGCCTCGTTCATCTTCTTCTCAGCCTCAAGCTCCTTAGCAGCAGCTTCCTTCTTAGCCTTTACGTCGCCCTCACGAACAGCAGTAGCCTTAGCGTCCTTACCATTCTTCCAAGCGTCGAAACGCTTCTGAGCCTCAGCCTCGTCGAATGCGCCCTTCTTAACGCCGCCACGAAGGTGCTTCATCAAGTAAACGCCCTCGCCCTTGAGGATGTTGCGTACTGTGTCTGTAGGCTGTGCACCTGTCTCTACCCAGTAGAGGGCGCGATCGAAATTCAAATCTACAGTAGCTGGATTGGTGTTAGGGTTGAAAGTACCAATCTTCTCAGTAAATTTACCATCACGTGGTGCTCTAACGTCAGCGATTACGATGCGATAAACTGCATAGCTCTTGCGACCGCCGCGCTGCAATCTGATTTTTGTTGCCATTTTAATTTTAAATTTTTATTAATATGAGGTTTGAATTTTATGCTGCCATCTCGTGACAGCGAGTGCAAAAGTAATACTTTTTATTCTAATAAGCAAACTTGGGCTGCTTTTCTGCTGCATTTTTAGTATTTTTTATCGAAAAGTGCCCTCGTTTAAGCTGTTTTATCTGATTCTGTCGGCTGCCTTGAGCAGTTTGATGTCATCGTTTACTCCCTTCTTGGCCAACCATAGCAATACTCCCGATACCAATGGTAAGCAAGCTGCAAACCGGAAATGTATGCTTCCTGAGAGGTTGCCCTGAATGGTGATACCTTCTGCCATGGGCTGCACTACGCCAAAGACCATCAGTGCATAGTCTACATACCACAATGCCACAAAGAGCAAGGCTACCGAGCAGACACTTTTCTGCTGGTTAAGGTTCTTGTAGAGAAAGATGCCCACCGCTGAGATGCAAGCTGCTACAGCCAGTAACAGGAAGAGTGGTAGGCAAGTGGACGAGAATACCAAGCCCATGTTGCCTCCTCCCGCCAAGCCCAAGTTGTAAAGCAAAGTATCGCTGCCCATCGTCTTAGGCGAAAAGCTGGCGATAGGCAGAAAGAGGCAAACCGCGATGGCAATGACTGCCAATAACAGAAACAAGGTCTGTTTACGCTGTATCATATCTCCGTTTCGCTTTTTTAGAATTCGTTGTTGCTTGTTTCGCGTGCATCCTTCTTAGGATCGCGCCAATAGATGTTGTTGTCTATAAACTCTTGTGTCGCAATCAGTGTAGGCTTGGGTAACTTCTCGTAGTAGCGAGAAATCTCAATCTGCTCACGATTCTCGAACACTTCCTCCAAAGAGTCGTTGTAAGAGGCAAACTCTGCGAGCTTCTTGCTCAACTCTTGCTTGATGTCTAGAGAAATCTGGTTGGCACGCTTTGCGATGATGGCTACACTCTCGTAGATGTTCTGTGTGTCATCGCAAAGATCCATGATGTTGCGTGTTACTGTGTTAACTGGTGCTTTTGATTTCTTGAAATCCATAATTTTATAGTACTATATGATAATTTTTGTTTTACGTTCTGTCTTATATATAAAAATAGGTGTATTCGTGAGCAGGCGTGAAAGATTAGTTACCTGCCAACTTATCGAGTGCAGACTCAGGATGTTCCTTCTCGAACTCCTTGCACTTCTCGATGTATCGCTCTGCTAGCGCACGCTCTTTAGAGTCTGGATACTCGTTGATGAAGCCATAGCACTCATCCTCTGCATCCTGGTATCTCTCCAGTTGTTTGCTCTCCACACTCATCTTGGCCAGTTCATACTTGCCTTTGAATATGAGGGAAGAGAACTCCTCTCGCTTATTGCTATAAGGATAGTCCTTGAGGGCATTTTGTGCAGTCACGATGCAGGCCTCATAGTTGTTGCCACCATTGGTGCAGTTGCCGAAGTATGTGCCCATGTCAAAATAGAGCTTCGCATTCTTGTACTCCTTCTCTACCAGGATATCTTGCAGTGTGAAGAGGCGGTTGGTAGCCTGAGTCTTCATGCGAGCGTCTGGGTAGAGGTCTAAGAATTCCTGAAACGAAGCGATGGCAGTCATCGTAGTACTCTGGTCGAGTCTTGGCTCTGGGGCATTCTGGTAGAGGCTCTCTCCTATATAGTATCTAGCGTTCTCTGTGTAGACGCCCTTAGGGTAAGAGGTGCAGTACTTCTTGAAATACTCGGATGCCGTCTCGTAGTCTTTCATGCCAAATTCTGCCATGGCGAGCATATAGAGACATTCCTCTGCCTCGGTAGAACCCTTCTTGATGGTCACCAATTCTTGCAGCAGAGGAACCGCACGTGAGTACTTACCCTGTGCGTAACACTGCTTGGCATACTCATACTTGTAGTTGTTGTCTACAGATTTATACACCTTGTTATATTCGTTCGCACAGCTCGATAGGAGCAGTGCTACACATGCTGCGATAAGTGTCAGTTTCTTCATAATCATTATTTTGAGATGCAAAGTTACAGAATATTTGGGTATTATCAAAAGAAAAAATGCTTTTTTTCGCTTTTTATGAATCTTTTAAATGATTAATGCCGTTTTTTTTGTATTTTTGCACTTCGGAAAAGGACGTTCTGAAGCTTTTTAGTACGAACCACCATTCTTCCAGTTAAATTCTCAACATTTAAAGTTCCAAGACATGGATTTCAAATTGACATCTCTATACAAGCCCACGGGCGACCAACCTGAGGCCATCAAACAACTCACCGACGGCGTACTGGAAGGTGCACCTGCACAGGTATTGCTGGGTGTTACGGGTTCGGGTAAAACCTTTACGGTGGCTAACGTGATTGCCAACGTGGGCAAGCCTACCCTCATCTTGAGCCACAATAAGACGTTGGCAGCCCAACTCTACCAAGAGATGAAGGGCTTTTTCCCAGAGAATGCCGTGGAATACTATGTTTCTTACTACGATTATTATCAGCCCGAGGCTTATCTGCCTACTACCGATACTTATATCGAAAAGGATCTCGCCATCAACGATGAGATAGATAAGTTGCGACTGGGGGCTGTCTCTGCCTTGCTTTCTGGAAGAAAGGATGTTGTCATCGTCTCCTCCGTATCTTGCATCTATGGCATGGGAGGCCCTGTGGCTATGCAGGAGAATATCATCAAGTTGCATCGCGGACAAAAAATAGACCGTAATGAGTTTCTGCGTAAACTGGTGGATGCCCTCTATGTGCGTAATGATATCGAACTGCAGCGCGGTAACTTCCGGGTAAAGGGCGAGACGGTAGATGTATTCATGGCGTATAGTGACAATGTGTTGCGTGTTACTTGGTGGGACGACGAGATAGATAGTATAGAGGAGGTAGATGCGATCACTTTCCATCGCATTGCCTCGTTTGATGATTACGAGATATACCCAGCCAACCTCTTTGTTACGAGCAAGGAACAGCAAGAGATAGCCATCCGCCATATCCAGGACGACCTCGTGCAGCAGGTGGAATACTTCAAGAGTATCGGCGATGGTATGAAGGCGCAGCGTATCAAGGAACGTGTGGAGTATGATATGGAGATGATCAAGGAGTTGGGGCATTGCTCTGGTATCGAGAACTATTCTAGATATTTCGATGGCCGACAGGCTGGCGATCGTCCTTACTGTTTGCTCGACTTCTTTTCGAAGGATTTCCTCCTTGTTGTCGACGAGAGCCACGTCAGCATGCCGCAGATAGGAGCGATGTATGGGGGCGACCGTGCCCGCAAGCAAAATCTTGTGGAGTATGGATTCCGATTGCCGGCAGCTTTCGATAATCGCCCGCTGAAGTTTGAGGAGTTTCATAGTCTCATCCCACAGGCGATATACGTGAGCGCAACCCCTGCTGACTATGAGTTGAAGGAATCCGAGGGAGTTGTGGTGGAGCAAATTATCCGTCCTACAGGATTGCTCGACCCTGAGATAGAAGTACGTCCGAGCGAGAACCAAATAGACGATTTGCTGGACGAGATTCTTACTCGCACCCATCGTAATGAGCGTGTGCTTATCACGACGCTCACCAAGCGTTTGGCGGAGGAGTTGACCGAATTTCTGCTCAACCACAGTGTGCAGGCTGCTTATATCCATAGTGATGTGGCTACGCTTGACCGCGTGAAAATTCTAAATGATCTTCGTGCCGGCGTCTACGAAGTATTGGTGGGCGTCAACTTGCTGCGCGAGGGACTGGACCTCCCCGAGGTTTCCCTTGTTGCTATCCTCGATGCCGACAAGGAGGGCTTCTTGCGTAGCCATCGTTCGTTAACTCAGACGGCTGGTCGTGCTGCCCGCAACGTGAACGGAAAAGTTATCATGTACGCCGACAACATTACAGAGAGTATGCAACGTACCATCGACGAGACTGCTCGTCGTCGCAGCATTCAGCTTAAATATAATGCCGACCATGGCATTACGCCTCAGCAGATAGTGAAGTCCATTACCTCTACCCTTCCTACTGGCAAGGACGAAAATGTTAGCGGTGCTGCTAATATCGGCAAAAGTGCTCATGTTGTCGGGATGGAAGGGTCGAGTCGACGTGTTTATATCGAACCTGATAGTACAGCCATGGTTGCCGACCCTATCGTGCGTAGCATGAGTCGCGAGGAGTTGGAGCGAAGCATCGCCAATACCACCGCCCTCATGAAGCAGGCTGCCAAGGATCTCGACTTTATGCAAGCTGCACAGTATCGTGATGAAATCTTGAGATTGGAAAAAGAGCTTGAAGAAAAATAGAATCAAAAAAAAGCTATCCTTTCTTATTCGAAGGATAGCTTTTCGAGTTTAGAGCGCAGCTTATCCGCTTCGCTCTTGCGAATGGATAGCTTGATGCTGCACGTATTGTCAAATGTTTGGTCTACGATGCGTGGATTCAACTCTTTCACGATTCTCATTACATCATTCATCATCGGATAGCTGAAATTGTAAGTTACGATTTCTGTTACCTGTTGTGTTACCTCCTCACAGTGCGCCAGCGCGTCTATTGCCGCCTCACGATAAGCCACGATGAGACCGCTCGTGCCGAGTTTTACGCCACCGAAATATCTGATTACCACGATGAGAATGTCAGTAAGTTCAGCTTTGTTGATTTGTCCAAGAATGGGCTTGCCAGCTGTAGAGGAAGGCTCGCCATCGTCATTGGCACGGAAGTCAGTGCGTTCCGCCCCTAGCATGTAGGCATAACAACAATGTCGGGCATCGTAATATTTCTTACGATACCCGGCTACTATTTCCTTGACCTCATCCACGCTTGTAACGTGGTGGGCAAAGGCGAGAAACTTACTTCGCTTTTCGGTGAAATACCCCTCGCCTATCGTATCTGATATGGTCTTGAATTCGTCTGTCATCAATACAGCTTGTGAATAATCAATCCACTTCTCAATTTTGGTTCAAACCAGGTTGCCTTAGGAGGCATGATTTTACCGCTGTCTGCGATATCCATAATCTGCTGCATGGTGACAGGATGCAAGGCCAGCGCCATCTTCATCTCGCCACTATCTACGCGACGTTTCAGCTCTCCAATGCCACGAAGTCCACCCACGAAGTCGATACGCTTATCGGAGCGCAAGTCCTTGATGCCAAGAATCTCATCGAGGATGAGCCGAGAGGAGATGTCGACATCGAGTACTCCGATTGGGTCGCTGTCATCATACGTGCCTGGCTTGGCAAACAAACCATACCATTTGCCTTCGAGATAGAGTAAGAACGAATGGAGCTGTGATGGCTTCAATATGTCCAATCCAAACTCTTTGATAGCATCGGCTATGGCTATCTTTTCGTAACAAGGGATGCCTTCTTCCTCACCCGAAACATTTACATTGATGGCATCGATGCAGATAACATCAAAGTTCTTGGTCAGAGATGTAAGGAACTCATCGGATGTCATACCGTTTAAGTCTTTTACCACTCGATTGTAGTCGAGGATGGTAAGCTGGCTAGCCTGGAAACAAACCGCCATGAAGTAATTGTATTCTTCCTTGCCTGTATGGTTAGGATTCTGCTTGGCCTTCTCTGCACCTACCAGGGCAGCGGCTGCAGAACGGTGATGACCATCGGCGATATAAAGGCTTGGCATCTTGGCGAACTCAGCCGTGATGGTCGCTATATCGTTGTCGTCTCTTACCACCCAGAACTGGTGGCGGAAACCATCTATCGGAGCTATGAAGTCATATTCTGGCTGGGTAGCGGCATAGCGAACCAAAATCTCGTTGAGTACCTGATTGTCGGGATATGCGAAGAAGACGGGTTCGATGTTTGCATTGCACACACGTACATGCTTCATGCGGTCCTCCTCTTTGTCACGGCGAGTAAGCTCATGTTTCTTGATGACTCCAGTCATGTAGTCGTTAACGTATGCGCCCACCACAAGACCATATTGCGTCTTGCCGTTCATGGTCTGTGCGTAGATGTAATACTGCTCCTTGTCATCTTGTACTAGCCATCCGTTATCCTGGAACAGCTTAAAGTTTTCAGCTGCACTCTCGTATACACGTGGGTCATACTCCGATGTTCCTGGCTCAAAATTGATTTCGGGCTTGATGATGTGATAGAGGCTCTTCTCGTTGTCGCCAGCCTCAACACGAGCTTCTTCGGAGTCGAGCACGTCGTATGGACGAGACTCGACCTGCTCTACGAATTCCTTAGGCGGGCGAATGCCTCTAAATGGTTTTACTACAGCCATCGTATTTCCTGTATTTTTGGGTTTATATAAATTCAAAAGTCCATAAAGGGCACATTTTACGATGTACCCTTTACGGACTTTTATATCTTCCTCTTATTTGTTTACTTGGAATTTGGTGCAACCTTCATTGAAGAACGCATTGATTTGCTTGGCGGCAGCAATGCCGGCATTGATATTTGCCTCTGCGGTTTGTGCGCCCATCTTCTTAGGAGTAGAGAAGTAACGGCCTTCGAACTTGGCGAAATCTGCATCAGCATCAGGCTTGATGTCGGTGATAAACTTCAAGTCCTCACGTTCTGCCATCAACTTGAGGAGTTCGTCCTCATTGATAACCTCCTTGCGAGCCGTATTGATGAGAATACCTCCTTTAGGCAATTGACTTACTGTCTTGTAGTCGATATTCTTGATAGTCTCAGGAGTAGCTGGGATGTGGAGAGACACAATATCGCAAGTCTGGAACAACTCGTCCTGGCTCTTCACGGCATGTACTCCAGCAGCCTCGATAACATCGGCAGGACAGAAAGCATCGTAGGCCGATACTTCCATGCCAAAACCCTTGGCGATGCGTGCCACATTGCGACCTACATTGCCGAATGCGAGGATTCCCAACTTCTTACCCTTCAACTCAGAGCCAGACTTGCCATTATAGAAATTACGCACTGCAAACACTAGTAAACCAAATACCAATTCGGCCACAGCATTTGAGTTTTGCCCCGGTGTATTTTCTGCCACCACGTTGTGAGCGGTAGCTGCAGCCAAATCGATGTTATCATAACCAGCCCCGGCACGCACAATAATCTTCAAGTTCTTTGCTGCGTCAATGACTTCTGCATCCGCTTTGTCAGATCGGATAATCATTGCATCGACATCTTTCACTGCATCGAGAAGCTGCGCTTTCTCTGTATATTTTTCGAGCAGTACGAGTTCGTTGCCTGCCCCTTCTATCTCTTCCTTGATGCCATTTACTGCTGCGGCTGCAAATGGCTTCTCTGTTGCTACTAAAACTTTCATAAATTGCGTGAATTTCAAGAAGCAATGCCGCCCAGAAAAATGCAATATTGCTCCTATAACATTATTAATTTTAATTTATAAATATGAATATTTTAATGCTCTGCTTCAAAATCCTGCATGGCTTTTACGAGAGCCTGTACGCCCTCCATAGTCTGTGCATTGTAGCAGCTGGCACGGAAACCACCTACTGAGCGATGCCCCTTGATACCTACCATGCCACGTGATGTTGCGAAGTCGAGGAATGGCTTTTCTAGTTCTTTATATTCATCGTTCATTACGAAGCAGATATTCATGAGTGAACGTGAATGTTCTTCTACCGTTCCCCTGAAGAGCTTGTTGCGCTCTATTTCAGAGTAAAGTACGTCAGCGCGCTCATGTGCCAACTTGTCGGCAGCTTTTACACCACCATGAGCCTTCAAGTAGCGCAAGTTCTCCATTAGGGAGTAAATAGGTACTACTGGAGGAGTGTTAAACATGCTACCCTTGTCTACATGTGTGCGGTAGTCGAGCATGGTGGGCAATTCGCGTGGAGCCTTTCCTATCATGTCATCCTTCACAATCACTACAGTGACACCTGCCATGGAGAGATTCTTCTGTGCACCAGCATAGATGGCTGTGTACTTAGATACGTCTACAGGACGGCTCATGATGTCGGAACTCATGTCTGAAATCAGAGGAACCTTGACATCTGGGTCGCGGCGCAACTCAGTACCATAGATGGTGTTGTTGCTAGTCAGGTGCAAGTAGTCTGCATCCTCAGGAACATTGTTCTCGAATTGAGGATAGAAGGTGTAGTTGGCGTCTGACGATGATGCGATCTCCACGACCTCACCAAAATGCTTCGCCTCTTTCAATGCCTTCTTAGCCCAAGTGCCAGAATTGACGTAGGCAGCCTTCTTGATGAGGAAGTTGGCAGGAATCTGCATAAACTGCAAGGATGCACCACCACCGAGGAAGATAACAGAATAGCCCTCTGGAATGTCGAGAAGCTCCTTGAAGAGGGAGACAGCCTCGTCTACTACTGGTTGGAAATCCTTGGCACGATGGCTAATTTCCATCAATGAAAGACCAGAACCATTGAAATCCAAAATCTGCTTTGCTGTGTTCTCAATCACTTCGCGTGGAAGCATTGATGGACCTGCGTTAAAATTATACTTCTTCATCTTATTTAATTATTTAAGTTTTTACGGTGTTAAGCTCCTGTTAGTAGGAGATATTCGTATGCATTCCATCCCGTTTTGGTATGAGACATACCTAGCAATGTAAATGCGACTGCGAAAGTACGATTTTTATTTGAAACTACCAAATATTTCTGCACATTTTTAGTATTTTGAGCAGAATTCTTACGTTTTGTTAGCAATATTGGTATATTTACGGTATATTTATGCTCTTAAGCGTAGACACCTTCTTTTCTCCTGGAGAGGCTTCACCTTACTGCTAGCAGCATTTTTTTATCTCACTTCCTCTACGATGGTCTTTACACCCTTGATTTTCTCCCCCCTCACATTGTTGAGCACTTGGCGAACACGTGTACGGGCGATGGCTGCGTAGGCATAGCGGTCGTTGACATCGATCTTGCCTATTTCCGATGACTGCAAACCTCCTTTCTTGCAGAGGTATCCGAGGATGTCGCCTTTGCTTATCTTATCCTTCTTGCCTTTTCCTATATAGATAGTTGCCATTTTGGGCTGGGCTGGCATTGGGAGCTCGGTGGGGATGACATAGGTTTCTATCTCGGCATCCACGTACTCAGGGATGTGCTCTTCGGGACCGAGGAGGAAGAATGCCTTACCTTGGGCCTCCCATCGGGCGGTACGACCCACACGGTGGATGTATCCATCCTCGCTCTCGGGGATATGGTAGTGGATGATGTTGTCGATGTCGGGGATGTCGAGTCCACGGCTGGCAAGGTCGGTGCTGACGAGCACATTGGCACTGCCGTTGCTGAAGCGGTATAGAGATGCCTCGCGCTCCTTCTGCTCCAGTCCGCCATGAAAGTAGGAGGTGGTGAAACCTTGTTGCTCCAGGTAATGGTTGGTGCGCTCTACGCTATCGCGATAGTTGAGGAACACGATGGTGCTCTGGTCGCCTAGACTACGAAGCAAAAGAGACAGACTTTCCAGTTTGTCTTTCTGCGGACTTTCCACCTTATATATATGTATGCGCTCAGGCACCTGCTCTTCGTCCATACGATAGTCTATCTTGTCTACCCTGCCCATGTGTACGAAGCGGGGAATCTCTTCTGCCTCGGTAGCCGAGAGCAAGAAATGACGGCGAAGACCAGGCAACGAACTGATGAGACGGTTCATCTCGTCTTGAAAGCCCATCTCCAGACACTTGTCGAACTCGTCGATGACCAGGTACTTGATGTGGTAAGGCGAAAGATTGCCTTTGTCCAGGTGGTCGTTGAGGCGCCCTGGGGTGCCGAAGACGATCTGCGGTTTTACCTGGCGCATCATACGATGCTCATCCATAGTGGCTCTGCCACCGTAGCAAGCCATAGTTCTGAGACCGCTACCCATGTTCTTGAGCACAGTGGCAGATTGTAACGCCAACTCTCTACCCGGTGTTACCACAATGGCCTGCGCCTCATCGTTGGTTACTTCTATGAGTTGCGAGAGAGGTAGTAGGTAAGCCAAGGTCTTGCCTGTACCAGTAGGTGAAAGTACGACCACGTCATTGGTGTGGTGCAGTATCGCCTGCATAGCATCCTGCTGCATGTCGTTGAGTTGGATGCCCAACTTGTCTAATATTCTGTCTATCATTGTTCTTTTTGTTGGTGATTGGATGTTGGTGATTGGAGAGAGGCATTCCCTCTATTTCTGCTTTATAATCTTGTCGATCTCATCAAATTCCTTGCCCATGTTCATGTTCAAGTAGATGGTGTAGAGTGGAAATGCCCATTTCGACTTTGCTTCTGGAGCGAGTTCCCTATATTTCACAAGATATGGGAGTGCCTTCTTGTAGTCAGAGAGAATCTCGTCGTGTTTCTTGCGGGATACTTGGGTGTTCTTGTCTAGTTCCACAGCCATATTGAAGTAAGACAAGCCTGCGTTGCAGTAGGCTTCCGCCATGTTTGGGGCCATGGATATCACCTTGTCGCATACCTCGATGCAAGACTTGTATTGTCCCATGTCTAGTAGGATGCCGCTCTGTGTGTAGAGGTAGAGCGGATTTGCGGGGTCGATGGCGATTGCTTTGTTCACCACGCTCATGGCTGAGTCCAGCTGGTTGTCATCTAAGTAATAATCTACCAAACGAGGGAAAAAATAGGAGAACTTCGGCGCTCTCTCGAATCCTTCCTTCAGTGTCGACACGTAGCGAGTGGTGTCTTTTTCCAGCTTGTAGGTCTCTGCCAGATACTGCAACATGTAGTTGTAGTGGGCGGTGTCCTTCAGTGCCTCATAGGAATGATGGAGGGTAGCCTGGGCATTCTGCATCTTGTAGCCAGAGTATACGGCATAATAGGCTGCGCTAGGCAGATTCTTGTCGTGCTCGGCAAACTGATATTGCTTGAACAGCTGCGAGTGGGCACACGCAATGTATTGGTCGAAGAACTTGTAGGCATCTTCGTATTTCTGCTTGTGGATAAACCATGTGCCGCCGTTGTAAAGGTTAGTACGGATGTGAGCCAGGTACTCGGCGTGCGTCTTGCGGTATTCTAACTCTACCCTACCCTTACGGTCTGGCACCATCTCGACGGAATCCAACCCCTGTGCAACGATGAAGAGCTGACGGGTCAGGTTGAAAAGTTTGGCTGTGTCGTATTTCTGCTTTAGATAGAGTTGTTCGTTGCCTTGCTCGTATTGTTTCTTGACGGCTTCGAAGAGCACAGTCCATATTTTCTTGTTCATTCGGTTTGCCGAGTCTTTTAGGAGTTTCTCCATGCTCGCCTGTGCCTTATCCAGATCTTTGTTGGCCTTGAGCTGGTCTTTGGCAGCTTGTATCTCCTTCTTTTGTGCATACGCAGTCGTGGTGGGTGCTATACCTAGGCACAGAGCCATGAGTATCGCCCCCATCGTGCTTTTGCGTAAGTGATGCAAGATGCCTCTATTTTTTTTTACCTTATTAAATTTGTGTTCTAATACCGTCATGTTATTTTATGCAGTAATCGTAATAGTACCAATATGTATTGCCGTAGGTGTCGCGCACAGCTGACTGTCTCAATACAGGGTTGGCAAACTTGTTTTTGAGTGTCTGATAGTCTTGGAAGTCGGTATCCATCACATTATCTTGGAATTCCACTAGTGGCTTGCTTCGCCGATGGTTGTAGAGTACCAGTGCTTCCTTATAGTGGGTGGGGAGCTTTACGCTATCTAGGCGCTTCAGGCTAGCCAATGTAGTCACAAACTTGTCAAGACGCTTGTCGAGCAGCAGTGCACAGAGTTGATAGTCTTCTGGCACTCTGTACTTTAGATGATGCTGTCGCATCCATGCAGATGGCTGCTGCATCCATTTGGGAGACTTCCACATCAGCGATTTTACGGTGATGCTGTCAGGCATCATCGCCTTGCTGCCACCAATCAGGGGGTATGTAAAGAGTCTATCGCCCAGTTCGCCCGTCTCATGCAGGCAGGCTATGCGTAACATGGTGAGGGAGGAGTCGGTTTCATGATAGTCCCCGCCTACCTCCAATGCCTTATCATACTGTTTTTTCTTCATCAGTCTCTCCATATTCATTCGTTGGTGAAAGAGGGTGTCGTGATTTGCCACAAAAAGGACGATAATCATCATAGCAGCCAGTTGCAGCAGATTTACCCACATATACCTGGAGAACCATCCGTTACTGTGAGGCTCTACTTCTATCGGTTCCAGTTGTCTTGCTGCCCATATTCCTACGCCCCATATCGCCAGACACAGGGGCAGTGCTATTACCCAGCCCACCAGCGAATACTCTGTATCCACGTTATTGGTGGCGCTAGTGAGGAGAGCCAGTAGCAACATGGATGGCAGATAGGTCATGGCATGGTAACGACGTTTGAGTCTGGTAAGCAGATAGATGCCCGTCTGTATGAGTGCGCATACTAGCGTGATGAGCAACGGGGCTATCGTGTAGTTGTAGTCGGTCATGCCATTGGAGAGGACATGCTGGGTTACAGCCAATATGTTCTCCTGATAATATGCTACGTAGGCATATGTGAATACAAGAAAGACGATAGCACAGGCGAAGCGCATCTTCGCCGTGCTATTCCTTTTATTTTTCATATTAATGTGTTATACTCTTTAGTTTTTCTTCAGCACCAGTGCCGAGCGTGCTGGCAGGTACAGCTTGAGCCACTCCTTACGGTCCTTCACGTATAGAGGGTCGTAGGTGGTAAGGTGCGTCATCTGGTCATCGTTCAGACCGTTGCCTCCGAAGGCTGGGTTGTCGGTGTCGAGCACTATGCTATAAGCTCCCGTTGGCACGAGGAATCCATAGTCGGTAAATGATTTTGATGGCGAGAAGTTGAACACAAATAGCAGGTCGCCTCTCATGTAGGCGAGTACTTGGTCTCCATCGTTGTGCCATATCTCTACCACTGGTGTCTTGTTAAAGTTCTTTTCGCTGGTAATGGTCTTCAGCATTTCTCTATCGAAATCGCCTAAGTAGTGATAGCAGAGTTCTTTATTGTCTACTAGGTTCCATTGTCTGCGAGCATACTTGTAGCTCCATCCGTTGCCTTCACGCGGAAAGTCAATCCACTCTGGGTGACCGAACTCATTGCCCATGAAGTTGAGGTATCCGCCGTTGATGGTGGATGCTGTAACAAGGCGTATCATCTTGTGCAGGGCGATGCCTCGGTGAGCCTTGTCGTTCTCGTCGCCCTTCTTGAAGTGCCAGTACATGTCGGCATCGATCAGGCGGAAGATGATGGTCTTGTCGCCTACCAGTGCCTGGTCGTGGCTCTCGCAGTAAGAGATTGTCTTCTCGTCAGACCGACGGTTTTTTACCTCCCAAAATATGCTGGAGGGTTTCCAGTCTTCGTCCTTCAGCTCCTTGATGGTCTTGATCCAGTAGTCGGGAATGTTCATCGCCATGCGATAGTCGAAACCATAGCCGCCGTCGGTAAACTTGGCGGCGAGCCCTGGCATGCCGCTCACCTCTTCGGCGATGGTAATAGCATTCTTGTTCACCTCGTGAATCAGGCAGTTGGCGAGGGTGAGATAACAGATGGCGTTGTCATCCTCATGACCGTTAAAGTAGTCGCCATAGTTGCAAAACGCCTCGCCCAGACCATGGCTGTAGTAGAGCATGGAGGTTACTCCGTCAAATCGGAATCCGTCAAAGTGGTACTCGCTGAGCCAATACTTACAGTTACTTAGCAAGAAGTGGATTACTTCATTTTTGCCATAGTCGAAGCACAGACTGTCCCATGCCGGATGCTCGTGGCGATCGCCGGGATAGAAGTACTGGTTGGGGTCGCCAGCGAGGTTGCCAAGTCCTTCTATCTCGTTCTTCACGGCATGACTGTGCACGATGTCCATAATGACAGCGATGCCGTTTTGGTGGGCTGTGTCGATGAGGTCTTTGAGTTCCTCTGGCGTACCGAAACGGCTACTTGCAGCGAAGAAACTACTCACATGATAGCCAAAGGATCCGTAGTAAGGATGCTCCTGGACGGCCATAATCTGGATGCAGTTGTAGCCATCCTTGATGATGCGTGGCAGTACAAGGTCTTTGAACTCTGTGTAGCTACCCACCTTCTCTGCGTCCTGTCCCATGCCTATGTGGCACTCGTATATCAGGAGTGGACTCGTCTTGGCCCGGAAAGTCTTCTTTTTCCACGCATATGGTTCGGTGCACCATACCTGGGCAGAGAATATCTTAGTCTGCTCGTCCTGTACCACACGGTTAGCCCATGCAGGGATGCGCTCGCCTTCTCCACCTTCCCAGTGTACTTTCATCTTGAAGAGGTCGCCGTGCTTCAGTGCCTTGGCGGGGAGTTTGAGTTCCCAGTTGTCAGAGTTCGTGAGTCGCTTGCAGCGATATTTCTCGTTTTCCTGCCAACCGTTAAAGTCGCCTATCAGGTATATGTCTGTGGCATTGGGGGCCCATTCGCGGAACACCCATCCCCGGGCTGTCTTGTGAAGCCCGAAGTACTCATAGCCGTTGGCGAAGTCGCTGAGCGTCTGCTTGCCATTTCGGGTCAGCTCGCTCAGTTTCCATAGAACGTGTTCGTGTCTGCCACGGATAGCGTCCTCGTATTCGGCCAGGTAGGGGTCGTTCTTCACAAGTCCGATGTGCTTCACGGCAGTTGCCTTCTTGGCAGCTGTTTTCTTGGCGTTAGTCTTTTTGCCAGTAGTTTTCATTTCTTTTGCCATAATTATTAAAGTTAAATGCCTAAAGTATAAAACCTAAAGTTAAAAGTATTAAACTTTTACTTTGAAGATTGCCTTGTGGATATCTCCCTTGCCGATACACGGCTGATGTCCGTCCTCTGGCCAAAAGATAGCAAACTGACCTGGCTTGCATGTTACTACGGTCTGTGGCTTTACGCCAGGGTACTTGGTAACATCTTTCTCGGCATTATATTCTTTCTCTGGCAAGTCTGCTAAAGGCATGTAGCCATAGCCCTCTTCGTTGTCGAGAGGAATCTGGATGTCGAGCATCTTGCGATGGGTTTCGAATGTAGCTTCTTCCTCGGTTTTTCCTTGGGCAGTAGTAATGTTTACGAAGAGGTCGCCCTCCTTGATATAATGCTTACCTGCCTCTAGCTTGTTGAGGTCGTTTTCCTTGATAAATTTTACCACGTCTTCGAAGAGTGGATTGAGAGATACGTATCTCTCTAGATTGTTTAATGTATCTACTACCATAGTTTATGATGTTGAATGTTGTATTTTTAAGTGAGTGTGTTGTGAACTGAATGTTGAAAAATAAAAGTTTAACGATTCTCAGTCTTCAAATCTTTTTCCATTCTCGTATACGCCCTTGGCTGTAACCTGTCCGTTGCGGTCTTTCTCTATGAAACGACCTTCGCGCACATCGTTGCGATAAGTACCCTCGAAGCGTTTGCCCTCCATGGTCTCCTCGATGCAGGCTCCCTCGCGTTTGCCATTGTGGTAGGTGCCTTTGAAGCGGTTGCCGTTGGCATAGTGTATCACCACGTTGCCGTCTACCGCACCGTTGCGGAAGTTGCCTTCAAAGATGTCGCCGTTCTTTTTGGTGAGTTTACCTCTTCCGTTCTGTAGGTCGTTTTGCCATGAACCCACATAGATGTCGCCGTTCTTCCATACGAAGGTGCCTTGTCCTGATCGCAAGCCGTCTAGGAACTGCCCGGTGTACTTGTCGCCTTTGGCGGTGCGGAAGATGCCTTCGCCGGTGCGCTCGCCCTGTGCGTAGTCGCCCTCGTAGGTGTCTCCGTTGTGGAACTTGTAGATGCCCTTGCCGTGTTGGATGTCGTCTTTCCAGTCACCGATGTAGATATCGCCGTCGGCATATCGGAACGTGCCCTTGCCCGAACGCTGGTTGTCCACCCATTGTCCGTCGTAGGTAGTGCCGTCGCCCCAGTTGAATAATCCGTTGCCGTTCTTCATATCGTTCATCCACTGTCCCTTGTACTGAGCGCCGTTAAAGTAGGTGTACACTCCCCTGCCCTGTCGCTTGTCTTTGTACCAGTCGCCGTCGTACTTGTCGCCATTATAATAG
This sequence comes from bacterium, assembly GCA_963657075.1. Classification (GTDB taxonomy): domain Bacteria; phylum Bacteroidota; class Bacteroidia; order Bacteroidales; family Bacteroidaceae; genus Prevotella. Next base: position 18,746 of record CAVKLF010000021.1, read on the forward strand.
TACATTACGCCATGACCATGCTGGAAGTCGCGAAACCAAAGGCCTACATATTTATTATTATTTTGGAAATAATAGGTACCCTTACCGTGCTGCTGGTCTTGCATCCACTGCCCCTCGTAGCGTTCGCCGTCAGAGAAAGTGTATACGCCATAGCCCTCGCGCTTGCCCTTCATGTACGATCCCTCATAGGTATCGCCGTTCTTGAAGGTGGTGGTACCTTTGCCCTGTGGCTTTCCGCTCACCATCTCGCCCTTGTACTGTCCACCGTCGCGAGTGGTACACGAACCGAGCGATATTTTCTGCGCCCATGTCAGAGCTGGGGCAGACAGCAGTGCCAATGCCAGACATAGCTGCTTGCCGTATGAGCTGAGCCAAGGATAAAAGTTATGCTTATATTTCATTATTGTCTAGTCTGTTGTTTTTTCAATCCCCAAAGATACTGCATTTTCGGTAAACAGCCAAATAGATTAAACAAATTTAAGGGAAATAAGATAAAAATACATTTTTGGTAGAGAAAATATGAATTTTATATAATAAATATGGTACACGCACGTTTTATAATATAGGATACGAAAAACCAAAAACGAAAAGATCATGATACTAAACTGTGCAATTATCGATGAAGATCCCGGCGCACTGGCGCTGCTGAAAAAGTTTGTGGACGATACGCCTACGCTTAACCTAATAGGTGCTTATCCCACCCCGACAGATGCGGTGGATGGCATCCGTCACAATCACTTGGATATCCTCTTTCTGGCGATACATATGCAGCAGATGAGCGGCTTGGAGTTTGCCAAGGTGGTACCCAAAAACGTGAAGATCATCTTCACTACTGCTTTTAAGGAGTATGCCATTGAGGCTTATAAGGTAAACGCCTTTGGTTACTTGCTGAAACCTATCAGTTACGAAGACTTCATGGGGGCGTGCGAGAAGGTGTTTAATGTGTACATGCAGGATGACACCTATAATCCTATCAAGAGAGACAAGTTTCTCGTGGTAACGAGCGACTACAAGCATGTGCGCATCCGTTTCGACGAAATCCTCTTTATCGAGAGTATCAAAGACTATATTCTTTTTCACCTCGATGGCAAACCGAGCATCAGCACCCTTGGCAACCTGAAATTGCTGGAAGACAAATTGCCCAAGGATGTGTTTGCTAGAGTACATCGTTCCTACATCGCCAATCTGTCTAAGTTTGACTATGTGGAGCATATGAAGATCATCTATGGCGGAATGGCGGTGCCCATCTCCGAAACCTACAAGGAGCAGTTGGCCAAGTATATGGAAGATCACATGATTTGACCTGCCTAGATGATTTGTAGTGGCGATGATACGAATATCGTAGCGCCGTGGGCGATGAGAAAGTCGAGATCGCGAAAGCCCCAGAGTACGCTGATGCAGGGCATTCCGCTGTTTTCTGCAGTTTTCACGTCTACGTCGCTATCGCCGATGTACACCGCCTTCTTACGGTCGGCATCGAGCTGGCGCAGTGCCTCGTTAACAGTGTCGGGGGCAGGCTTTTTCTGTATGTTTTCGCTCTCGCCTATCGCCACGTCCACGAGACCACCGAAGAAGTGGTGGCATAGTGCCTGTGTAGCTGCATAGAATTTGTTGCTTACTACCGCCACCTTCTTTCCCCTTGCCTTCAGTTCGCGTAGCATTTCCACCACATGCGGATAAGGTTGAGTGGTGTCGAGATTATGCTGCATATAGTGAAGGCGGAAGTCGGCATAAGTTTTGTCGAATCTCTCATTGCTCGATCCGCCAGGAATAGCTCTTTCCATCAGTTTTTTTACTCCATTTCCTACAAACTGGCGTACCTCTTCGATGGTACGCTCCGGCATGCCGTTCGCTAGGAGGGCGTGGTTGCAACTGGCAGCCAAGTCATCGAGCGTAGAGAGCAGCGTGCCGTCAAGATCGAAGATATAGGTGTCGAAGTTGAACATGACGCGCTGTGGTATCTGTTGTTCTTTTTTAGAATTCTGTTCCATATCTATGAGCGTTCTTTATTAAAACGATACAAAGATAAGCAAAAAGACGAAAACCTAGACAAAGATATAGTAAATTAACCTATTTTAAACACGAATACTTTGTTAATTCTTTTTTTTCATGTACTTTTGCATTAAATTTAAAACTCATCACAACAGTGAAGCAAACATCTGATAGCAGAAAACGTGTGAAGAGGTCTTCGTCAAGGCCTTACATGTATGGTGCGCTAGCCTGCGTGGCAGCGGTCATCGTACTAGGCTACGTATACGGCTTTTCCTCTCTGTCGAAGAGCGACGAGACGCAGTATGTGTATATAGATGCCGACGACAATATTGACTCTGTATATAATAAGGTGTCCCCCTTGGCTAAGGCGATGCCATTCCAGGCATTCAAGACACTCACCCATCATTCCAGTTATGCCGAACACATTCGTACGGGCAGGTTTGCCATTCGTCCAGGCGATGGCGCCTTTTCTGTTTGGCGACATATGAAGAACGGATTGCAGGAACCTGTCAACCTGACCATTCCTTCGGTGCGCACGCTCGATAAGCTGGCCGTAGAGGTAGGAAAACGCCTGATGCTCGATAGCGTAGCGTTGAGTCAGGCTCTACACGATGAGAATGTATGTGAAAGGTATGGTTACGATACCACTACCATCGCCAGCATGTTCATCCCCAATACCTACGACATTTATTGGAACGTTAGCTTAGACAAGTTCTTGGAAAGGATGAAGAAAGAGAACGACAAGTTCTGGAACTTCGAGCGAATGCAGAAAGCGAAGGCTATGAAACTCTCTCCTTTAGAGGTAATCACCTTGGCAAGCATCGTAGATGAAGAGACTGCCAACGATGCCGAGAAGCCGATGATAGCGGGTATGTATTACAACCGCTTGATGCTTCGCAATGCAGAGTATCCATCGGGCATGCCACTGCAGGCAGACCCTACCATCAAGTATGCATGGAAACGATTCGAATTGAAACGCATCTACAATAATTTGCTCTCCATCCAAAGCCCTTACAACACATACAAGAATGTAGGATTGCCTCCCGGACCTATCCGCATCCCTTCGGTGGCAGGCATAGATGCCGTGCTCAACCATGTACACCATAATTACCTCTATATGTGCGCAAAGGAAGACTTCAGCGGAACCCACAATTTCGCAGTCACTTACCAGGAGCACCTGCAGAATGCTGCAAAGTACTCCAAGGCGCTCAACGAACGTGGAATCAAGTAAGAGATTAAACATACCAAAAACTGCAAATAGACATGAACAGAACGATTATTACAGTAGTGGGCAAAGATACAGTAGGTATCATCGCCAAGGTCTGCACCTATCTGGCCGACAACAGCATCAACATCCTGGATATCTCACAAACTATCGTGCAGGATTACTTCAATATGATGATGATTGTGGACATGAGTACGATGACTAAGTCATTTGAGGATGTAGCTGATGCACTCTCCAAGGTGGGCGAAGACATGGGAGTGCAAATCAAATGCCAGCGTGAGGAAATCTTCGACATGATGCACAGAATCTAAAAGCGATAAAAAGTATGATTAACATTTCTGAGGTCATCGAGACCAATAAGATGATAGAGCAGGAGAACTTTGATGTACGCACCATTACCATGGGTATCAACCTGTTGGACTGTGCTACTGCCGACCTCGACCAACTCTGTCAGAATATATACAATAAGATAACTCGTCTCGCCAAGAATCTTGTAAAAACGGGTGAAGACATATCAAAGGAGTACGGAGTGCCTATTGTAAACAAGCGCATCTCTATCACCCCTATTGCCCTCGTAGGAGGGTCTGCTTGCAAAACCACCGATGACTATGTGAAGATTGCCAAGACTCTTGACCGTTGTGCCAAAGAACTAGGCGTCAACTTCCTGGGCGGTTACTCAGCCATCGTAAGTAAGGGTATGAGCAAGAGCGAAGAACTGCTTATCCGCTCTATCCCACAGGCAATGGCTCAAACCGACTTCATTTGCAGTTCGGTAAACGTAGGCTCCACCAAGACCGGTATCAATATGGATGCCGTACGCCTGATGGGCCAAATCGTCAAGGACACAGCCGAGGCCACCAAGGATAAGGGGTCGTTGGGCTGCGCAAAACTGGTAGTACTCTGCAATGCGCCAGATGACAACCCGTTTATGGCAGGTGCCTTTCATGGTGTAAGCGAAGCTGATGCTGTGATTAGCGTGGGCGTAAGCGGACCAGGTGTAGTAAAGTATGCACTTCAGAACGTACGTGGCGAGAGCTTTGAGGTGCTCTGTGAGACCATCAAGCGCACAGCCTTTAAGATAACACGCGTGGGACAGTTGGTTGCCAAAGAAGCGTCTCGACGCTTGGGAATCCCATTCGGCATCATCGACCTTTCCCTCGCTCCTACCCCAGCTATCGGCGATAGTGTGGCTGACATATTAGAGGAGATAGGTCTCGAACATGCAGGTGCTCCGGGTACTACCGCTGCGCTTGCCTTGCTCAACGATCAGGTCAAGAAGGGAGGCATTATGGCCAGTTCGTATGTGGGCGGTTTGAGTGGTGCCTTTATACCAGTCAGTGAGGACCAGGGTATGATCAATGCCGTTGAGGCTGGCGCGCTAACCATCGAGAAGTTGGAGGCCATGACCTGCGTTTGCTCTGTAGGTCTCGATATGATTGCTATCCCTGGAGATACTCCTGCCACTACTATATCTGGCATTATCGCCGATGAGGCTGCCATCGGTATGGTAAACCAAAAGACAACCGCTGTGCGTGTAATCCCTGTCGTGGGCATGCAGGTGGGCGACACTGTAGACTTTGGCGGCTTGTTGGGCCATGCGCCTATCATGCCAGTCAACAAGTTTAGCTGTGCGGCATTCGTCAATCGTGTAGGTCGCATCCCTGCGCCTATCCATAGCTTTAAGAATTAATTGTGGATTCCCCGAGTGCTCCCGACACTTCTGATACAACGTCCCCGACGTTGTGTTTGTTGTCTCACCACGACATATTTTTGCCCCTGCAAGGGCAAAAATATGCCCTCAAAAGGGCAAAATTATGCCTACACGAGGCACAAATCGGAAGTCTATGGAATGATGTACTAAACCATCCTTTTTATCATAACAAGGAGTCGTAAGATGTACTGAAAAGAAATATGGGAAAAACACCACACACTTCACAAAATTGTTACAATTCGCTGATTATAAAAGTATTACAGCAGTAAGGTGTGGCTCAAAGACCTCACTTAGACCTCACACACCATTTTCTCGATTTCGATAATGAGGGGAAATGATATGTGAGGTGTAGTGAGGTCTAAGTGAAGTGGCATGGCAACACTTCACAAGGTTAAACAATCTATAACACAGTGAGTTACAGTATATCTAGTGAGGTGTGTGGTCTAAATGAGAAAATCCTCTCGGTTTGCCGTAAAAGCCAAGAGGATGTAGGGCAGACTTCCATACACTTTCGCAAGTATCCAATCCTATCCTTTAATTTTTAAGGTCTTTATCGCTAAAAAAACTAAAAGAAAAACACGGTTTCGGATAATTATTCGTACCTTTGTAATTCATAGCAATCCGAAGAAGCGCCATGCAGCGCCAAGGAGCGCATGACAACCCCAAAAGTATAATAACTTAAACAGATCAAATGACCATGAGTAAGTATTTTGCAGAATCAGAATTGATTATCAACGAGGATGGAAGCTGTTTCCACCTCCATCTACGCCCTGAGCAACTGGCAGATAAAGTAATCCTGGTGGGAGACCCAGGGAGAGTGTCGCTCGTCGCTTCTCACTTCGACACACAAGAATGCGAGGTGGAGAGCCGTGAGTTCCATACCATCACCGGCACCTATAAGGGCAAACGCATTACCGTGCAAAGCACCGGCATCGGATGCGACAATATCGACATCGTAGTCAACGAGCTAGATGCCCTCAAGAACATCGACTTCCATACACGCAACGAGAAGCCTGATCACACCACCCTCACTCTCGTGCGAATCGGCACCTGCGGCGGACTGCAGCTCAACACGCCCGCTGGTACATACGTGGCATCAGAGAAGAGCATCGGTTTCGACGGACTGCTCAACTTCTACGCTCACCGCAATGAGGTATGCGACCTAGAGACGGAGCAGGAATTCAAGCGCCAGGTGAAATGGGTAGATCAGATTGGCAACCCCTACTGTGTGAACAATGACCCGGAGCTTCTCGACCAAATCGCACAAGATGATATGGTACGAGGTATAACTATCGCCTGCGGTGGATTCTATGGTCCACAAGGCAGAGAACTGCGCATCCCCCTGGCCGACCCAGAGCTTAACCAAAAGATCGAGAACTTTGAGTATAACGGCCTACGAGTTAATAATTTCGAGATGGAGAGTTCCGCACTCGCCGGTTTGTCCTTGTTGCTTGGTCACAAAGCCCTTACCTGCTGTATGGTAATTGCCAACCGCCGTACAAAAAAAGCCAACACGGGCTACAAGAGTACCATAGATGGGCTCATCCGCCTCGTGCTGGAGAGAATTTAAGTGAAGAACGAAGAGTGAAGAACCAAATCCGTCAGGAAAAAGGTTCTACTCCTTATTTTGCGGATATGTAATCCGCCCAACCAACTGTGCAGATATAAGGAAATGAACGAAGAATGTATTTGCGCCCTCGCCACCCCGGCGGGCGGCGCCATAGGAATCATACGAACGAGTGGTGCGAATGCCATTGCTATCACAGATAAGGTATTCTTCCCCGTAGGAGGTAAGCCCTTATCGGAAGCAAAGCCTAACACCATCCACTATGGAGAAATCAAAGATAAGGACGGCAACACCATCGACGACGTGTTGGTGAGTGTGTTCCGCGCCCCCCACAGCTATACAGGTGAGAACTCGACCGAGATTTCCTGCCACGGTAGCCGTTACATCCTACGCCAGGTTTTGCAGCGCCTCACTGAGGTAGGCTGCCGTCCTGCAAAACCTGGCGAATACACTCGCCGGGCCTATATGAACGGAAAGATGGACCTCTCGCAGGCAGAGGCTGTGGCAGATCTCATCGCTTCCACCAACAAGGCTACCCACGACATGGCGATAAGTCAACTGAAGGGCCATTTCAGCAATGAACTGTCTGTGCTGCGCGAGAAACTGCTCAAGATGACCTCCCTGCTGGAACTGGAGTTGGACTTCAGCGACCATGAAGAATTGGAGTTTGCCGACCGTTCGGAGTTTCTTTCGTTGGCAGAGGAGATAGAGGGAAAAATCACTACCCTCACCCACTCTTTCGAGACCGGCAACGCCCTGAAACAAGGTATCCCTGTGGCCATAGTCGGCAAGACCAACGTGGGTAAGAGCACTCTCCTCAACCGCCTCCTCCATGAGGAAAAAGCCATCGTGAGCGACATTCATG